>CALJFV010000141.1 GCA_938074515.1 uncultured Flavobacteriaceae bacterium | reverse complement strand
AAAAGGCCTAGGCGTCGCAAGTACTTTTGGTGCGATAAAAAAGAACCATGAGGTGAACAGTCTGGACAACGCCATCAACGCGGTCGTGATTAGCTTTAAAGATACGCCGTGGTATGTTACTATTGATAAAAAGGAACTTCCAGAAAATATTCGTTACGACTACGCCAGCAAAATCGAATTGGCTCAAATTCCTGATGAGGCAAAAATCAAATACTTTTTTTACACCTGGTAAGCAAACTCATTTTTAAGGACTTTGGCGGGGCAATCATGTCATGCTTCAACACGACCTGATCGATTTACACGGGAACGCTCACTCAGCATATCTATTGCCTTAAATGCCCCATAAATAATCAAGAAAAACGGTAATATCAGGAGTTCTTCAACAAGAATATAATAGGGCCATTCTCCCAAAACATCCAAAAGAGAAGTGTGGTCCGGTTTGCGCATCAGAAATAAATAATTCGAACCAATTAAGGCATTGACCCCTAAAATAAAAATCAAATAGATTTGTATCGCACCAAAGGCTTTTATGATGCTCTTAAATTTTGGTCGCATTCCGTAAACAGCAGAGGCATACACAATAAACAATACGAGCCCGGCATGTTCCAGCCAATACTTAAAAAATCGATAATGTGGAAATCCTTCGTCTAAATCGGGCGTAAACACGCCCTGGGCCGTACCCGCTAAAATCCAAAAGACGATAATCTCATACATCCAATATTTTCGCAAAACGGCAAAGATCGGAATGGTCAAACCTAGAAAATTACACAGATGCAACGGAAGGTCTTTTTGCACGTCAAACGGACCCTCAAAAATCTTAATTACCGTATATGAAATCACGCTAATTGAAATAATGCAAGCCATCACGATACCTACCGTGTGTTGTGTCTCTGGTCTTCTTTGTTTAGCCCAACGAATCAGAACATATCCGGTCAGAATAAAAAATAGTACCACAGCAATGTGCTGAGTACCAAGCAAGGAAAAGTCACTGTTGGGGGAAAAAAATTTTGAATCCATAAAGCCGATTAGCATTTAAAGATAAAAAATTAATGGACTGATCTTTGTCTTGCGAGCAATGTATTTTGGAGTAACATCGCAATAGTCATCGGACCTACCCCTCCTGGTACTGGCGTTATGAATGAGGCCTTTTCACTCACTGCCTGGTAATCGACATCTCCTGTGATCACATAGCCTTTAGTTACGGCATTATCGGGTACCCGTGTAATACCAACATCAATAATAACCGCGCCTTGTTTTACCATATCGGCAGTTAAAAAATTTGGCACCCCTAAAGCAGAAATAACGATGTCCGCGTTTTTGGTAAAGGAAGCCAAATCATTTGTGCGGCTATGAGTTAACGTCACGGTGCTGTCTCCTGGCTGGCCCTTGCGGCTCATGAGTATACTAATTGGTCGGCCGACAATATGACTGCGACCGATGACCACAGTATGCTTCCCACTAGTATTGATGTCGTAGCGGCGTAAAAGTTCCATAATCCCATAAGGCGTGGCGGGAATAAAAGTTTCCATGTCTAGAGCCAATTTGCCAAAATTCTCTGGATGAAATCCATCGACATCTTTTTTAGGATCTACAGCCAATAATACTTTTTGGGTGTCTATATGCTTCGGCAAAGGGAGCTGAACAATAAAACCATCGATCTCAGGATCATTGTTTAACTCGTCAATTTTCGCCAAGAGCTGCTGCTGTGTAATCGTCTCTGGAAGCTGAACTAAGGTGGACTCGAATCCAACACGAGCACAAGCCCGAACTTTACTGCCAACATAAGTCAAACTCGCCCCATCTTCACCAACAATAACCGCTGCTAAATGGGGTGTTTTTTCTCCATTAGCTTTCATTTGAGCGACGACCTCAGTGATTTCATCTTTGATGTCGTTGCTTATTTTTTTGCCGTCCAGTATTGTCATAACTTGTAATTATCGAGGCATTTGCCCCATCATTTGCATCATTTTTTTACCGCCGCCGCCTTGCATCATCTTCATCATTTTACTCATTTGATCAAATTGCTTTATCAATTTATTCACCTCCTGAATATCGGTTCCGCTCCCTAAAGCAATGCGTTTTTTACGGCTGCCGTTTATTAATTTTGGATTGGATCGCTCTTTTGGGGTCATGGAATGAATCATAGCCTCTATATGTTTAAAGGCATCATCATCGATATCGATACCTTTTAGTGCTTTGCCCATGCCTGGGATCATCCCCATTAAATCCTTCATGCTTCCCATTTTTTTAACCTGCTGAATTTGGTTAAGAAAGTCATCAAAGCCAAATTGATTTTTGGCAATTTTCTTCTGTATCTTACGCGCTTCTTCTTCATCAAATTGTTCCTGAGCACGCTCAACCAAAGAAACAACATCTCCCATCCCGAGAATTCGATCAGCCATTCGCTCTGGATAAAAAACATCGATGGCATCCATTTTTTCTCCTGTTCCGATAAACTTTATTGGCTTATCGACTACTGAGCGAATGGAAAGCGCAGCCCCACCACGAGTATCTCCATCGAGCTTAGTGAGTATGACTCCATCAAAATTCAAACGATCGTTAAAGGCTTTGGCAGTATTCACAGCATCTTGCCCGGTCATGGCGTCCACGACAAAAAGTGTTTCTTGTGGCGTTACAGCGTCGTGAATGCGCGCAATTTCATCCATCATGGCCGCGTCTACAGCCAAACGACCTGCGGTATCCACAATTACGGCGTTATTTCCGTTTGCCTTTGCGTGTGCTATTGCCGCCTGAGCAATTTTTACAGGGTCTTTTTCGTCAGGCGCACTGAAAACTGGAACCCCAATCTGATCTCCTACCACGTGTAATTGATCAATGGCCGCTGGACGATAAACATCACAGGCCACTAAAAGTGGGTTTTTGCTTTTTTTGGTTTTCAAAAACTGAGCAAGCTTACCCGAAAAAGTTGTTTTACCACTCCCCTGAAGTCCAGACATCAAAATTACAGTAGGATTACCTTGTAGATTGAGTCCTTCAGCCGAACCCCCCATAAGTTGGGTCAGCTCATCCTTAACCAGCTTTACCATAAGCTGTCCCGGCTGCAGCGTGGTCAAAACATTTTGTCCCAGTGCCTTATCCTTTACAGAATTGGTAAATTCTTTGGCAATTTTAAAGTTGACATCGGCATCTAAAAGGGCGCGTCGCACCTCCTTTAGGGTCTCCGCAACATTGACCTCAGTAATACTTCCATGCCCTTTGAGGTTATGTAAGGCTTTGTCTAATTTTTCACTTAAACTATCAAACATGATTCATTCTAAAATAAGGATGTAAAGATACGCATTGCTCAGCCACAATCAAAAAGAACCACAAGCCAAAAAACATCTGGAGACAAACAAAAGACCCGGCCTGCGGCCGGGTCTTTTGTTATCTACCCCTTGGAGCAGAGACTTATCTATTTTTATTCAGACCTCGATTATAAACGCTCAAAGGTCAAATAATCCGTGCCGCCATTGCCACCGCTAATGTCGATGAGTTCAATTTTTGTCGCGCCGACCGAAATAAAGTCCCAGTCGTCATTCAAGTCCTCGAAGTCACTGGTTTCGGCCACGTTAAAACTCAAAATAAAATCATCGTCGTCACTAGAATTTCCGTCGTCATCACTAGAGGAATTAGAGCTGTCGTCATAGATATTCCAAGTGCCATCAATGGTTTGGGTGCCGTTACTGGCCACCACAGTTCCGTTAGTATTGAACACAAACGTATACCCACTAAAGTCATTGGTTTGGTCTACACCAGAATCTTCGAATCGGGTGATTTGCCAATCTCCTTGCTCCATGATCTCTGAGGTTAAATCTGCGCTATTTGAGCTATTGTTGTTATCCTCATTACTGTCATCGCTAGAATCACAGGCCATGACAAATAGGCTTATTGCGGCGATTAAAAAAATATTTGCTTTCATAAGGTTGTTTTTCAAAAAATCAAAGTTCAAAATTAATTGATTTGGGGGTTAATTACACTGAGAAATATCATATCCTGGTCGGAACCATCGAATGGTCAAAACTTGATTCACATCCTCATATTCATATTGAACGACATTATTTTCACATCGGAAATCCATTTCCTCAATCCAAGTATTTCCAAAAAATAAATCAATCGTAAGGACATCATCAATATAGGTGTAAGGGTTTGGGTTAGGAATGGCGTCATCAATACCCAAGTTTTCCCAGTCACAAACTGGATCGACGCAGTAAACGGTATAACGCAAGCCGTCTTGAAAAATATACATGGTATTTTGGTAATCCTCAAGGACCCACTTACCCTCAATGGTTTCAGGCGAAGTATTACCACATCCTGTGTATGGAGTGCGGTTAAAGTTCAAGCGCTCTACATCACCATTTCCGCCACTGACCTCTTCTAGTTGAATATTTTCAGCATCGTAAAAAAGAACATCCCAGTCGTCATTCAAATCTTCAAATGGATCGGCTTCTGAGATATAATTGAAATTTAAAATCAGTTTAAGACCTGAAGAACTGTTTGACACGGTCCAAAAACCATCTACGGTTCTGCTGGCAGAAACAGCCTGGACGGTGCCATCTAAAGCATAGTTGAAGCTGAACTCGACATAATCACAAGCGTCGTTTTCCATATCTTCCTCCATTAAATGAATGTACCACTGATCAGTTACCAGGGTGTCAATCAAGGCATTGGTTTCACCACTACCGCCTCCGCCATTGTTTGGCGTGCGACCAAAGGTCAAAAAGTCTGTGCTGCCATCCCCGCTCAAGTCGCGCAATTCGATTAGATCCGCAGAGACCGATAAGATCTCCCAATCATCCATGAGTTCTTCGAGTGGCTCCATCATGCCAAAATTCAAGTCTAATTTTTCGACCCCAGAATCCGTATAAGTACTCCAAGTGCCCGCGGTCTGCATCCCGTTATCAGCAACTGCCGAACCATCGGCATTAAAAGTGAAGGCATAGCCATCAAAGTCTGAAGTCTCGTCGTAATCGTCAAAGAAATAAGTGACGTACCAGACCCCATCAGTCAATTCATCCTCAATATCCGTTGTCGTGTTCCCACCGGAATTCGAGCAATCGGTTTGATTGAAAATGTCTGAAAGTTCAGTATTAGAATTCACCGTTGTGGCAGAACCGCTAACTAAAACAGTAATGGGATAATTAATCGCCACATAAACGTCACTGCTTAGACCACTGAGAAAGTTAAACCATTCACTAGAATTATTAATACTCAAAGTGCCCGTCTGCTCATTGGCGGAATTGTATAGGGTTCCCGTAATGGGAAATTGAAAGTCCAAACAACTATAGTCATCAGAAACATTGTTCGTGCAATCAGCCACTAAGGCATTAAAGCTAGCCAGGTCATTGACGACCTGCTCACTAAAATCTTCAGAGATCAAGGTCAAAGGAAATACCAAGTTCAGCACGTCTGTATCTCCGATAAATAAATTAAAAATGTCCTCAACCAGTTGAAGATCATCAATTGAATTCAAAGTGACTTGCTGTCCATTAGCGACAACGTCCACTGGAAAATCTATGGAAAAACAAGAAGTTCCATCGATCAAATTGTCCAAAGAACCATTGTTTTGGGTCGCACTCAATAGGTTGGCTGCAAAATTAGAGGTTCCGTTAAATGACTCCGAATTGTCTGACGGATCGATCACAACATCCTCCTCTTTTTGACAAGAGGTAATGGTCAACACGGCCATTAACGCGACAATTAAGAATTTAAAGTTCATTAATTTCATGGTTTAAATTTGTGGTTACACTAATATAACCGATTCACTCCTCCTTACCCTACCCTCTAAACTGTTTTTTGTAATTTTATGATTGCCTAACCTATTAATATGAACCAAAACGTTTGCGAGGAGTCTGTATTTTCCCGCATTTATCAAAAATGGGGTCAGGCACTCTTTAATTTCATTCGCTACAAGACTAAAGATATCGATCAGGCCAATGACCTCGTTCAAGAGGCCTTTATTACCCTTTGGGATCATTGCGCCGATGTTTCCCCTGAGAAAGCAAAGTCCTACCTCTATACTGTGGCCAATAGAAAGTTTTTAAATCAAGTGGCTCATCTAAAGGTAGTGCATAAGCATCAATCTGAGACCATCTCGGGCACAGAACACGAAAGCCCAGAATTTGTACTGGAACATCAAGAATTTGAGCACAAACTCAAAAAAGCCATTGACGCATTGCCAGAAGGACAAAAAACGGCCTTTCTCATGAATCGCATCGACCAAATGACCTATAGCGAAATAGCAGAAGTCCTGGAAATTTCAGTTAAGGCCGTGGAAAAACGCATGCATTTGGCATTAAAAACATTGCGCACCGAAATTCAAGAATTAAAAGGGAGGTAGGGTTTTTTCTCGTCGGACTGTTACTATTAAAAGCCTAAGTGTAAATGGATCAAAAATTACTCGATAAATTTTTAAATCACCAAGCGACTGACCAAGATATTCATGCGCTTATGGGTGATGCTGAAACGGCAGAACTTCTCGCGCTTAGCCAGCAAGTTGCTGAATTAGAGTACAAAGGATTTGAGCAGCAAGAAAATTGGCGTATAATTCAAAACCACATTAAGCAAAATTCGGGTGTATCAGAAAAATCACACGATAGTAATGTATTGGTGCACTTGTTTAAACTCAGCCCCACCCCCGAGGTAATTTGGCGCGTTGCGGCTGTTTTTGTTCTTGCTTTGGGCACTTATTTCTTTTTGAGTCCAAACAATATTGATTTGGTCACCCCGGCTGGAACTCATCAAATATGGACGCTTCCTGATGGTTCAGAAATTTCTCTTAACGCAGTATCAAAAGCGAGTTATGACCCAAAAACCTGGAACAAAGACCGAATTATTGAGCTCGATGGAGAGGCCTTTTTTGACGTAACTAAAGGCAGCACATTTAGT
>CALJFV010000140.1 GCA_938074515.1 uncultured Flavobacteriaceae bacterium | reverse complement strand
TCTCTCCGATTGGCAAGCTTGCAAACATGCCCTCTGATTTGCTT
Source organism: uncultured Flavobacteriaceae bacterium (assembly GCA_938074515.1). Lineage (GTDB taxonomy): Bacteria > Bacteroidota > Bacteroidia > Flavobacteriales > Flavobacteriaceae > BACL21. The sequence continues at coordinate 2,781 of CALJFV010000140.1, read as the reverse complement.
AGGCATTGCATGGGGGCAAAATTAGAAGATCCATACACAACCGATTGGCGGCGCTCTTCCGTGCGTGATGAACTCTTAGATCCTATCTTGGAAGGTCATCGTAATACTACCCTGGCTTCCAGGATCGGCTACCTGATAAAAAAGTTGGATGGTGAACTAGCTTTACAAGCGGCGCATCATATCAACGAAACTTGCTGCAAACCGCCTCTAGGCCATAGGGAGCTCGAAGGAATTTTTCGCTCGATCTCAAATCGGGACCGGCGTCATGGTTGAGAATATAGAAAAGACAATCAAGTCACTTATGTCGGAGCCACAATGTGGGCCGCAGACACCGCGTGACCTTACTAAGTTTTTGTTGTCAGCGAGCGATCTGGTGAAGTCAAAAATACCGCCCAAGCGTTATTTAGTCTCTACCTTTATACCCTCGGCTAGTCTTGGAATGGTATTTGCGCCGCGTGGTATTGGCAAATCATGGTTTTCAATGGCTCTAGCTAAGGCTATTTCAGCACATCTGGACACGTTTCTAGGGTGGCAAATCCATGAAAATGGGGACGTATTATTTTTTGATGGAGAGATGTCACTTATCGATCTGAAAGAAAGAAGCCAGCTTTTATTCGGACAAGAAGGAAGCCCAAACTTTCACATTCTTCCCTCCGAACAACTGTTTCAAAATGGGACGCCAATTTGCCTAGATAAACCAGAAGAGCATGACGCCATATTACTGTTACTCGAACACATGGAGAAAACCCAAAGGCGTCCAAAACTTATTATATTTGATAATCTAAGCACACTGAGACGCGGTGTGAACGAAAACGACAACAGTGAAACTGAAAGACTCCTTAGCTTTTTAATAAAACTAAGGCATATGGGGTATGCTGTAATTTTGGTTCATCATAGTAATAAAGCTGGATTTCAAAGGGGCGCAAGCATTTTAGAAGTGCCTCTGGATTACATCATAAAGTTGAATTTTCCTGATAAAGGTGAAGCGGTTTTTAAAAACGGAGCATGTTTCAGAGTTGAATTAAACAAGTGCCGCAACAAAGAACCGAAACAGAGGGATTTTTTGTGTGAATTAAAACAACAAGAAAATGGCCTGCTAGCTTTTTCAGTCAACAACTCAATGGATGAGATCCCCATAGAAATGGTACTCCTACGTGCGCTTGCCGAAGGAACAAGTAGACCAAGCGTGCGTTTTTATGCCAATAAGCTAGGTTTTTCGGTGGGTACTACGCAAAAATATCTAAAAACGTTGAGGGACGATTATGCAATCAATAAAACTGGTTTCAATATTACGGATCGCGGGGCGTGTATGCTGTATGAATGGTTTCCTCAAAAGTTTCCTGAACCGGACGATTACCAAGCATATCAGGCAGAAATACCCTTTTAGTGTTCACCATGGGTATGCAATGTGAAAGTCATTCATAAAACCATTTAATTACAGCACGTAATAGGCGTTCATATTATGTTCACCACTTTAGTGTTCACAAGTTCAGTTCATCCCCCCGTGAGGGGGGTGAACGAATGAACAGCACAAAATTGAATGGTTAACGAATAATTCCGCACCAAATGAAATTATCCCTTAATAAATTAATGGGGCTAACATTGAAGGCCAAATGGACAAAGGACCATGGGCCTCATTTGGGGGGTACGCCATGTGATATTTAAACTTTCTAATTTCACGTTTTGCCACAGTAACCCTATTCAGTCAGACCGCAGGATTCATTTGAATTGGTTGCGCCAATCCTTAGACAAATGACCTTGGTCCAAGGCCCACTGCTCAATTTCCTTTAATTCACGCATGACCTGTCGACCGACCTCGGCCCTATGCTTAGCCTTAGCGCGTTCAGCCTTCGTCGATCGACCGTGAGTGGTCTTGGAGGCGGTGAGCCGTGATACGCCACCCTCGGTCCTAGGGCCTGTTGAACGGCCTCCATGGAACTTGCAGCGACCGTTGATCTTGTTCCCTGGGCGCTGGCATAGCGTGCCTCTACGAGTACGAGCCTCGCACCTCTGACCTTGCCAGTTTGGGCCATACATCCACGGCTTGCCAATCTCGAGGTTGCTTTTTGTTACCTTGTCCATTTCACCGGTCATAGAGTCTTTCTGTCAATAATAAATAAAAGGAATTGCGTCACCCCTCCAACTAAAGAGTAAAGTAACTGGACTTAATATTTTTTAAAATGAATAGAAGTTGATTTGATTGTGATATTATCATTACCGTAAAAAGCATGATTAACAAAAATAAAATTAAACTAGTCTGTGTAGGAAGTGTTGGTGAAAATTTCTTTCACTTCCTTGAGGATGAAAAGGGAAGTATCAAAAATTTTAGGACAATATTTCTAAATTGCTCGAAGGAGATAGAAAATCCAAAAGACATTAGATCACATGACTTCGATAACTTAATTTTTTGTGTGCTCGGAGCAGCCAGTACAAGCAATATTTTGAAGGTTAAATCTCTTTTGGACCTAAATCCGTTCCTTTGGCAAAGAACACATTTCATTTTGGTGCACCCGTTTAATTTTGAAGGTGAAGAGAAAGCTTCAAAAGCAAAAGAATTTTCTCAATTTGTAACTTACCAAAGATCGAAAAAAACAGACTTGCGAAACCAAGATTTATTTAGACACATTAAGAAAGATGCTAGTTTTGAAGATGGTTACGAAATAATGAACCAATGGATTTTAGCTGTACTTTCACAACAACACGATGGCTAAGTTTCTTTTGCTTGCTCAAGTTTTATAAAGAATTTCTGTAGCAGTGTTTTGACAATTTGGTGCCAACGTG
>CALJFV010000139.1 GCA_938074515.1 uncultured Flavobacteriaceae bacterium | reverse complement strand
AGGTGTCAAGTCCTTTATTGAATATTTAATGATTTTTTTGCTGTGTATTTTGACACTAAATACCCCGCGAGCATTGAAATCAAAAAAGAAGGGGCCAAAACATCTAATTGCACGAAATAGGGACCAATTCCTGCTATATTTTGGACAACAAATTTAAAAAAGGGCACTGAAAGAAATCCCGAAATCATCGCAGCAATGGCGCCTTGCTCGGTCAAACCCGACCAAAAAAGAGACATAATGATCACCGGACAAAACGATGCGGCAATCCCTGACCAACCAAAGATAATCAACCAAAAAACGGTATGATTTGGTGAAACCACCGCAATAATCATGGCGATTCCCAGAGCCAGTAAGGCCATCGCTAAGGTCACCCATCTCGAGCGTTTGCCTAGATCTTCATCTTTTAAATCTGGTCGATATATTTTTTGGTAAAAATCTCGGGTAATGGCGCTAGAGGCTAAAACCAGCAAAGAATCAATTGTCGACATAATTGCCGAAAGCACTATCGCCACATAAATTGCGGCGAGCAAGGTTGGCAAAAACGCCTCGGTTAGCATGGCCAATACATTTTCGGCACCGGCGCCTAAAACCATACTTGGATCTTGACCTTGACTTGTAAACACAATGCGTCCTAAAATTCCTATGGTTACCGCAGCAGCATCGGTCAAAAGTGTAAACAAAATGGCCACCCATTTTCCTTTATCTATTTCAGACTCACTTTTTATGGACATAAAACGGACATAAACCTGAGGAGAACCCAGAAAGCCAAGGCCAATCATGGCGAACCCCAGCATGGTGGCAATATTCATCAAAGGATCATCACTCGTTCCCCATGGCTGAATTAATTTGGGGTCAATATGAGACAAGCCTTCAATAATATTGGTCGGTCCTTCCATGGAAAACCAAATCACAATCGGAAGCAACACCAGACCAAAAAACATTAAAAGTCCTTGAAATAAATCTGACCAAACGGCAGCGACAAAGCCACCAACAAAAATGTACGACAGGACGATAAGAAAACCTAAAATCGCGCCGTAATAATAATTCATTCCCAGCATAGACTCAAAAGCCTTCCCTGTGACATCAATCTGTGAACTCACATAAATTATGACAAAAACCGATAAAATTGTCGCCGATAAAATGCGTAAGGTTTTTCTTTTGGAGCCGAAATGACTTTCGAGATAATCGGGTATCGTTATCGAACCATATGCATCACTTTTACGCTTGAACTTTTTGGCCATATACCACCAAGAGATAGCCACCCCAAGGACTTCACCAACTACAACCCAATAGGCGCTAAGCCCTGAAAGCGCCCCCATGCCCGTGAGCCCGATAAGGAGCCAGCCCGATTCCCCGGTTGCTCTGGCAGAAAATGCTACGGCCCAATATCCAAGTCGCTTGCCCCCGACATAAAAATCGCTCATGCTCTTGACACGCCTTGAGGCTACAATTCCAATCAAGAATAAAACGGCAACATAAAGCCCTAGAACAACAAATTTCGTGATATCAATTTCCATCGGTTACAGCATAGAATTATTGAGCGTATTTATACCTCAACTGGGCCACACTGGGCCATGAGTTTATCATAATTTTTCTCAGTGTATTTCTCCAGTGTTTTAAAGAAGTCGCGTATTACCTGAGCATCGTTTTGGGCATTGATTGTAACAAAGCGGACAAATTCATTTTGACCAAACGATCCGTACCCCACAAGCAGTTCTTGAGCTTCATAGAGTCCGGTACAGAGTGCCCGGGCAGGAACATCCCGGTAATTAAAACAAACTGATATAGAATCGGGGTAACTGTAGAGGGTGTAATCAGGATTACTCGAGATATAATCTCGGGCGACCTGAGCTAAATCAAACTGATGGTCAACGATTTTTTCTAATCCTTTAGTTCCGACACTTTTCCATAGGGTCCAAAATTTCAAAGCATCGTTTCGGCGTCCACATTGTAACGACATCTTTCCGAGATTAAACTCATCATGATCTGTTTGGTAGAGATAGCTCGCATTATTTGAAAAAGATTGGTGTAAATGCTTTTTATCACGGGTAACAATTATGGAGCACGAGAGTGGCGTTCCAAGCATTTTGTGGGCGTTAAAACTAAATGAATCCACTTCTTCTATTCCTTGGATCAATGATCTGTAGCGATTGCTAAACATGACTGAACCACAATAGGCACCATCGACATGCACCCAGATATTATGAGCTTTAGCGAGTTTAACCACGGGCTCAATCGCGTCAAAAGCGCCCAGCACGGTGGTTCCTGCCGTCAAATTAATCATCATCGGGTTGCGGCCTTTTGCAATATCCGCCTTGATGGCCTGAGCTAATTTTTCAAGGTCCATACGTCCGTATTGATCGGTGGGGATGTATTGGACTTGATCGCGACCAATTCCGGAGAATGACGCATTTTTTGGAATACTGTAATGAGATTCTTTTGAGGTATACACGATCAACGATTCCTTTACCCCTTTTGATTTAATGGCAGCATCAAAATTATCTCGCGCCATGACCATGGCCATATAGTTGGTCATAGATCCCCCTGGAGCAAAGGTACCCTCAGCCTCATTGTCCCAACCTAACATAGTGCAGACTTTGCGCAGTATGACTTTTTCAACACCTATTTGGGCGCCCGCTGCTTTGTACGTGTACATACTGTTGTTTAGCATGACCGCTAATAAATCACCTAAAACCGCCTTTGGATTGCGTCCTCCAAAAAGCTGATTAAAAAACCCTGTGGTTGCTGTTCGTGGCGTTTTGAGCAACAGATTTTCCAAAGCCAAGTCAAATTCTTGCTCATCCATTGGGTCTTCAGACAGGTTTAAATCTAAGGTGGAAAACAAATCTTCTGATGGAATGAAATCCGCTACTGGTTTTTGAGACTCATCTCTGAGCAATTTTTCAGTCAATCGAAGAAATTTTTTCAAAGTATTTTGCATAGAAAATAATTATATCAGTTATTCAAAAATTATAAATTTTGCTCTAAAATAAGCCTTTATTATGACTTATATTCTTCTTTTAAAGCATTTATTGTATATTATGGCGGATTATTAATTTAATACAATTAAGAAAATATTCATTTACTTTCTGCTAAAAATAATTAAATGACATCGATTAAAACTATCGAACAGCTTGTGGATTTCATGAGTCATTCAACCACTCAGGAACTTTCTAAAATGCTCCGCCATATTTACATACCAAAAGACACATTTGATTCATATGCCACTTGGTCCGAAGAAGGGTATACCCGTAATTGTTTGGCCAGGACAGATGATTATGAGTTGATCCTTATTTGTTGGTCTCCTGGGGCAAATACAGCGGTTCACAATCACAGCGAACAGCATTGTTGGATGTATCAAATTTCAGGAATCCTAAAGGAGCAACGCTATTCAAAACCACAAGGGCAACTCAATTTAACTCGAGCGTCTGAGTTAAAGCAAGGGCAATTTACCTATATGCATGATCGCATGGGGTTTCACAGTCTGACTAACATAGGATCCTCTAGAGCCATGAGCCTCCATATATACGTGGCCCCTATTGATCAATGTCAAATTTATGATCCCAAAAAAGGCACCCTAGAAACTAAGGTTATGACCTACGATAAAATCGCAGAACCTTTAATTTAAGCCTCCGAAACTTTAGACCGCACTTCAGTTTATTAAGCGTATCTTCAACCAAAATAAACTCATGGACAAATTACTCCTTGCCGGCCTTACTTTACTGGGACTCAATCTTAACGCACAGATCAATCCAATTGACTTTGAACCAGACGGCCACGGTGCAGACTGGACTTGGACGGTTTTTGAAAATGAAACCAACCCCGATTTACTTTTTGTCCCTAACCCCTTTCCTAGCGGCATCAATACCTCTGAGACCGTAGCCGAATTTACGGCCCTGCAAACCGGTGCGCCATTTGCTGGTTGTGAAACAATGCATGGGGCAGATATCGGTACCTTTAGTTTGGATCCAACAAATGCCTATGTTTCGATGATGGTTTATAAATCTGTGATCAGTGACGTTGGCTTTAAATTTGCCACACCGGCTGGCGCATCGACTGGTGAAATAAAAATCGCGAACACCTTGATTAATCAATGGGAACGACTTGTTTTTGATTTTACAGGAATAATTGGTGAACCTTCGTCCAACGGCATCGATCAGATAATAGTTTTTCCGGATTTTCAAAACCGAAGCAGTACCAATGTCATTTATTTTGACAATATAATTTTTGGCGACTCAAGCTTGCTCACCTCAGGGGACATAAATCAAAGGATCCAAAGCGTTATTTGGCCTAATCCAGCCAATCATATACTCAACTTCAAGGCCGCCACGGATATTGATAATATCTCAATTATTGATGTCCTTGGGCGCACTGTGCTCAGCACTAATCCTGTTTCAACATCCACTACCATCGATATTTCAGCACTGCCTGAGGGCTTCTACTCTGTAATGCTAATAAATGGTCATCACAAAGAGACACAGAAGCTCGTGATCAATCGACGATAGTAGGTCTGCCTCGTATAGCGAAATAGTGGGCCAACCCCCCCATGGGTAGGTAAGCCAAAGTGAGATCCAAAACCTCAAACCACAGAGGAGCCGGAAGTAATCGGACCATTTGAATTCCGCCGAGTAAAAAGATGCCCGATATGGCCATGGCTTTAAAAAGCTGTCTGTGCCGCGCCACGCGTACGGCAAAATAGGCTCCGACAAAGGTTCCTATCGCATGGGCCATAAATGGCATAATGAAATTCTCCCAAGTAAAGGTTTCCATCGCCAAAGTCAACGACTCGATATTG
>CALJFV010000138.1 GCA_938074515.1 uncultured Flavobacteriaceae bacterium | reverse complement strand
TTGAGGCCATCATCGAAAAGGCCAAAACCGATGTTTTTCCAAAAGATTTAGAAATCAGCATTGCCAATGACCAATCGGCCAAAACCATTAATCAAGTGGATGACCTGGTCAACAATATCATCTTTGGGGTCATCTTGGTGGTTACAGTGCTTATGTTCTTTTTGGGCTTTCGCAACGCCCTTTTTGTAGGATTTGCCATCCCCATGTCTATGTTCATGAGTTTTATGGTCCTGCAACTACTGGGCTACACCATGAATACAATGATTTTATTCGGACTGATTATGGGTCTAGGTATGTTGGTCGATAATGGCATTGTGGTGGTCGAGAACGTTTATCGGTTAATGGAGGAAGAAGGCTTGTCACGCGTTCGTGCCGCCAAGCAAGGTATTGGGGAAATCGCCTTTCCGATTATTATTTCGACACTCACCACAGTGGCTGCATTTATCCCATTAGGCTTGTGGCCAGGAGTTATGGGTGAATTCATGATCTTTTTCCCAATTACACTGTCCGTGGTCTTAGGCTCTTCACTTTTTGTGGCGATATTCATGAACTCCATGCTGGTCTCTCAATTTATGGAAATTGACAACCGCATCATTAAACGAAAAAGTTTGATCCGCCTCACCGTGATTTTGGGCGGCTTAGGCCTTTTGATCTTATTTGCCGGCGGCAGCATGCGTGGACTGGGCAGTGTCATGATTTTTACCGTTGGACTGTTTTGGGCCTATAAATATGGCATCAAACGTTGGGCCTCTAGTTTTCAAAGACGGGTGCTTCCTTGGCTCGAAAACAAGTACAAAAACTTTTTGAAGTTTGCTCTAGGGGGGTATCGTCCTGCATTATTTTTTGGCACAACTTTTTTAGTCTTGTTTGTCGTTTTTGCTCTTTTTGGCGCCTCAATCGGGAGTCAACGCACCAGTGTTGAGTTCTTTCCAGACAATAAGCCTAATCAAATCATTATTTATATTGAATACCCTCAGGGCACAGATATCGAGAAAACCAATGCCATTACTCTAGCAATTGAAAAAGAGGTCTATGAAATTATCAACGATCCGATGTATCAAGATCCCGAGAGCGGAAAAAATGCTTTGGTAGAGGCCGCTGTTTCTCAGGTTGGTGAAGGGGCTGGAAATCCCCAAACCGATGCCGGTAACGCTGCTGAAATGCCGCATCGCGGAAAAATCACAGCGACGATGCACGAATTCAAATTCCGTCAAGGTCACGATTCAGAAGTCTTGCGTAAACGGATTCAAGAACGAATTAAGGGGCGTTATCCCGGGGTCTCTATTTCGGTTGAAAAGGATCCCACAGGCCCTCCTGCTGGGTACCCTATCAATATCGAGCTTGAAGGAAATGACTATGATGAGTTGATCGCCACGGCAGAGCTTATGCGCAATTTTATCAATCAAAAAAATATTCAAGGAATTGATGAGCTTAAAATTGATGTTAATAAGGGCAAGCCCGCGATGGAAATTTTTGTAGATCGTAAAAAAGCCGGAGGACTTGGGGTTGCAGCCGGCCAAGTCGGCCAGCAATTGCGTCGTGCTGTCTTTGGGGAGAAAGCAGGCATCTATAAACAAGACGGTGAAGATTATGACATTAACGTGCGTTTTGAACAAGGACAAAGAGAAACAAAAAGTGCTTTATTTGACCAGAATATAACCTTCCGAGATCAGGCTTCTGGACGCCTTAAAGACATACCTTTAAGTGCGGTAACCCAGCGACGCAATACCTCCTCATTTAGTGCGATTAAGCATCGTGATGGCAAGCGTGTGGTGACTGTGTATTCTGCCTTAGCTCCTGGTTTTACCGATGCCGGAGCCATCGTGAGTCAAATACAGAGCCAAATGGATAATTTTGAGCAATTGCCTCAAGGAGTGTCCATAGATTACACCGGACAAATAGAAGAACAAAACAAGCAAATGACGTTTTTAATGGGGGCCTTTTTTACTGGACTCGGTTTGATCATGTTCTTGCTGATTTTCCAGTTTAGTTCTATTTCAAAGCCGACCATCATCATGCTGGCTATCTTTTTGAGTTTTATCGGTGTATTTGGTGGAATTTTAGTCACCGGGGCCTCCTTTGTAATCATGATGACTATGGTTGGGATTATCTCCCTCGCGGGTATTGTGGTGAATAACGGCGTTGTTCTTTTGGACTACACCCAGCTTTTAATTGATCGTTACCAACAAAAACACAACATTGAGCACCCTCAATTGATTCCAGATGGTGTTTTTCACGATTTGATCATTCAGGCGGGCAAGGCAAGGTTGCGCCCGGTCCTACTCACTGCAATCACAACAGTGTTGGGCCTTATCCCATTGGCGATAGGATTCAATATGGACTTTTTCTCTCTTTTTAGTGAATTTGATCCAAAGATTTATTTTGGAGGGGATAACGTGATTTTCTGGGGACCCCTGGCCTGGGCCGTAATTTATGGACTCTTGGTCGCGACCTTTTTAACCTTGATTATCGTTCCTGTTCTGTTTTTAATGGTCCACCAATTTAAAGGCAAACTCTTGTCTTGGTTTGGCAAACATCCCCGTCGAAAAGCAGTAATTGAAACGCCGTGATTTTGTTCCTTAGACCAAAAACAATTCACATGGTTCTTATTAACTTTGTGACTCATTAAACGATTATGTATAGAACGCACGATAACGGAACACTCAGTCTCGAAGCATTGGGTCAAGAAGTAGTCCTTTCAGGATGGATTCAAAAAATTAGAGACAAAGGGTTTATGATTTGGGTCGATCTTAGAGATCGCTACGGCATTACTCAACTTATTTTTGATGCTGAGCGCACAGATCCTAAGACTATGGAGTTAGCTAAAAAACTTGGGCGCGAGTTTGTCATACAAGTGCGTGGAACCGTAATCGAACGTGAGTCCAAAAATCCCAATATGCCAACTGGGGATGTTGAAATATTAGTATCGGAGCTCACTTTACTCAACAGTGCTTTAACACCCCCTTTTACCATTGAAGACCAAACGGACGGGGGTGAAGACTTGCGCATGAAATACCGTTATTTAGATATCCGTCGCAAACCTGTACGTGAAAACCTTATGTTCCGACACAAAGTGAGCATGGCTGTGCGCAATTATTTGTCCGCGCAAAACTTCATTGAGGTTGAAACCCCTTATTTAATCAAATCAACCCCCGAAGGGGCTCGTGATTTTGTGGTGCCCAGCCGCATGAATCCGGGACAATTTTACGCCTTACCTCAATCTCCACAAACCTTCAAACAACTCTTGATGGTCGGAGGCATGGACCGCTATTTTCAGATCGTAAAGTGTTTTAGAGATGAAGACTTGCGCGCAGATCGCCAGCCAGAATTTACTCAGATTGACTGCGAAATGGCCTTTGTTTCCCAAGAAGACGTGCTCAATGCTTTTGAAGGATTAACCCGTCATTTACTTAAAGAAATTGTTGGGGTCGAAGTCGGAGATTTTCCCAGAATGACCTACGACCAGGCCATGGAGCGCTACGGAAATGACAAGCCAGACATTCGTTTTGGGATGGAATTTGGGGTGTTGAACCATTGCGCCCAGCACCGTGATTTCGGTGTCTTTAACAGTGCTGAACTCGTGGTGGGTATTGCCGTTCCAGGAGGTAATGCTTATTCACGTAAAGAAATTGACGCCCTTATCGATTGGGTCAAAAGACCACAAATCGGTGCTCAGGGCATGGTTTATTGTCGTGTGGCAGAAGACGGTACTTTTAAATCAAGTGTCGATAAATTCTATACCCCGGACGACCTTGCCCAGTGGGCTGAGACTACAGGAGCTAAGCCAGGGGATTTAATTTGTGTCCTCTCGGGGCCAAAGGATAAAGTGCGCCCACAGCTGAGTGCCTTACGTATGGAGCTCGCTCAAAGGTTGGGACTGCGTCGGCCAGACGAGTTTGCACCGCTTTGGGTCGTAGATTTCCCGCTGCTTGAGTGGGATGAAGAAACCCAGCGCTATCATGCCATGCACCATCCGTTTACCTCTCCAAAACCCGGACAGATGGAGCTTTTAGAAACTGATCCCTCGGCGGTAAAAGCCAATGCGTATGATTTAGTGTTAAACGGCAATGAAATTGGTGGCGGATCGATCCGGATCCACGATAAAGGCATTCAAAGTAAAATGTTTGACTATTTAGGATTTACTCCAGAAGAAGCAAAAGCCCAATTTGGATTTTTAATGGATGCCTTTCAATATGGGGCCCCGCCCCATGGAGGAATTGCCTTTGGTCTAGATCGACTCGTGGCCATACTTGGGGGGCAGGAAACCATTCGGGATTTTATTGCATTTCCTAAAAATAATGCAGGGCGCGATGTCATGATTGATGCGCCCGCACCAATTGACCAAGGTCAGCTTAACGAGCTCCATTTGAGCATTGGGTTAAAACCGTAAGACGTTTATAGAAAGTCGGCCTATGGGAACCTCAAAAAAATCTTTACTTACCAAGTTCCTGATCTGGCGGATCAAACATATCTCGCAAAAACAGTTTTTACTTGTACTCAGTATGGTCGTTGGTCTGATTTCGGGACTTGGCGCTGTACTGATTAAAAACCTTACCTATCTGATTCAGTTCTTGCTCGAAGGGCGTTTAATCAGCAATTATCACAGTGCCTTTTACTTTGTTTTTCCTTTACTCGGGGTACTGATAACGGCCTTATTCATGCGCTATTTGCTCAGGCATACAGTGAGTCATGGAATTCCTTCGACGCTTTACGCCATCTCGAAGAAAAAAGGGGTCATGCGACGTTTTCAAATGTTTGGCAGCCTTATCGCTGCGCCGATTACCGTGGGTTTTGGAGGCTCTGTTGGGCTAGAGGGGCCAACAGTGGCTACAGGGGCTGCTTTAAGCTCTAATCTGGCGCGGCTACTACACCTAAACCAAGCCACGCGTACACTTCTGATCGGTTGTGCTGCGGCTGGCGCCATGTCTTCTATCTTTAAAGCACCCATTGCAGCCATTATTTTTGCTGTTGAAGTCTTTAGCTTAGATCTTACTTTAATGTCTTTGGTTCCTTTGCTGCTCGCCTCAGTAACCGCTATTATTACCTCTTATTTTTTCTTTGGCAATGATATTTTATTGCCCTTTACTGTGGTGGATACTTTTAGCATCAGTGATATTCCATTTTATTTAATTTTGGCCATAGTCGCTGGATTAGTGTCTATATACTTTACCAACACCTATGAGTGGATTCAAAAAAGGTTTGATGCAATTCCTAACAAATGGCACCGGATGCTCCTAGGGGGAACCCTTATTGGGGTCTTGGTTTATTGTATCCCTCCGCTTTACGGAGAAGGATTTGATGTCATCAATAATTTGGTTCAAGGCAATGCGAATTTAGCCTTGGAAAATAATCTATTCAATGCATCAACAGAACGTATTTATGTCACTTTAGGGCTGTTAATAGGGTTGGTTGTCTTTAAGATTATTGCCAGTGCGCTGACTTTTGGTGCAGGCGGGGTGGGCGGAATTTTTGCCCCTACCTTATTCATGGGCAGTATCATGGGGTACACTGTGGCCCTAGTGCTGCGCACCATAGGCTTTGATTCGTCCAATATTTCAATCAGTAATTTTACTTTAGTCGGTATGGCCGGACTTATGGCCGGGGTCCTGCACGCCCCACTGACTGCCATATTTTTAATAGCTGAGCTCACTGGGGGCTACGCTCTATTTATCCCCTTGATGATTACTTCTGCTGTGGCCTATTCAATTACTAAATATGTTCATCCACACTCAGTTTACACTATGGAACTGGGCCGCAGAGGCGAACTCATTACCCATAATAAGGATCACGCTGTGTTAACCCTAATGGATATAGATTCCGTGGTAGAGCAAAATTTTATTGCCATAAGTCCTGAGATGAATTTGGGGGAAATCGTCTCCAAAGGCATCGTAAAATCCAATCGTAATATTTTCCCTGTAGTTACGCCAGATAGCGGTCAACTCTTGGGAATTATTTTGTTGGACGATTTAAGGCCGGTCATGTTTGAACGCCAGCTTTACCAGGAGGTCAGCGCCCGTGATTTAATGCAGGACCCCCCTAGTGTGGTCGAACTCGATAAGGACCGCATGACGGAGGTCATGAAAAAATTTCAAGATACCGGGGCTTGGAATTTACCCGTGGTCCGCTCTGGTGTCTATCATGGTTTTGTATCAAAATCTAAACTGCTTACCGTGTATCGTCGTAAACTCATTGATTTTTCTGGAGCCTCATGAAATATTTCCTCTACATTATTTTCATCCTTATTGTCGCCAGCGTTTCCTGTGGACTTTATATTCAAGGCAGCGGGAATCCTTTGGCCGAAAAACTTATTGGCGGCGGCATCGCAGGCCTGTTTTTTGTTTGGATGCCCTTGTTTATTTATCATCGTTGGAAAAACCGCTCAATTCAGAACTATATGCTGACCAAAGAGAATATCCAGCAAATGAATCGTTATAAACGCGATAAGTAAACTCCGCTTAAGATAATCTTCAGATCAGCAAATAATTAGTCGAGTATTGCCCAATATTAACTCGTAATTAATTGATTTTCAAAAAATTTTACATAGAATTAAACTTTGAGAACATAAATAGATTACCTTTGTGAACTTATTTAATATTTTTTTAATTATTGCTATGGAAGGAACAGTTAAGTTTTTTAACGAATCAAAGGGATACGGATTTATCACCAACAATGACACTGGTAAAGATATTTTTGTACACGTCACAGGATTGAATGGAGAAGCCCTTAATGAAGGCGACAGAGTGGAATACGAGGAACAAGAAGGAAGAAAAGGCATGGTAGCCGGAAGAGTTCGTCTTTTACACGATTAATGTCTACAACATACCGAAACCACATCAACCTCGAGCAAACACTCGGGGTTTTTTTGTGCCCCTAAAGATTTTAAAAACAGGAACACCATGGCCTGAAGGTCTCGCTAGTCAGCCGAGCCTCGTCTTTTTGCTTTAAAAAAATCATCAAGCAAAGCCGCGCATTGGTCCGCTAAAACGCCAGAAAAGACCGCAGTTTTCGGATGCATTTGGGTGCCCAAAGCCAAATATCCGCGCTTCGGGTCACTTGCGCCATAAACCACCTCTGATATTTGACTCCAAAAAAGGGCTCCAGCACACATTTGGCATGGCTCTAGGGTCACATACAACGTACACCTATGGAGATATTTGCCGCCTATATAATGTGCCGCCGAAGTAATCGCTTGCATTTCAGCATGGGCCGTGACATCATTGAGGGCTTGAGTTCGATTAAATGCCCGAGCGATAATGCGTCCTTGAGCAACCACAACAGCGCCCACAGGGACTTCACCTGCTTCCTTAGCTCTATGAGCTTCCTCTAATGCTTTGCGCATAAAATATTCGTGATCGAGCATAATTAAAGTGGCCCCTTTTAAGTTTTTTTGGACCCACTTCAAAGGTACAAATAAAGGGCAAAGGCTTTACGTGCAAACGAATAAGCGTATCTTTGACTTATGGATAAATCGATTTTAGAGCAGATTAATTCTCCTGTGGACCTGAAGGGGTTGAACCTAAAAGAAATGGTTCGACTCTCTGAAGAACTAAGGCGTTTTATTATCGATATTATTGCCATTAAAGAAGGCCACCTCGGCGCTAGTCTGGGCGTTATTGAACTCACCATAGCCCTGCATTATGTTTTTAACACTCCAGATGATCTATTAGTTTGGGATGTTGGACATCAAGCCTACGGACATAAGATTTTAACAGGAAGACGCGATGAATTTAACTCGAATCGTCAACTCGGCGGACTCAGTGGCTTCCCTTCTCGAAAAGAAAGCCCTTACGACACCTTTGGGGTAGGCCATAGCAGTACAGCCATTTCAGCAGCCTTAGGAATGGCCTTGGCCAGTACTCAAGATGGGCACATCACCAGGCAGCACATTGCTGTAGTTGGCGATGCCAGCATTGCCAGCGGAATGGCTTTTGAAGCGCTAAACCACGCTGGGGTATCTAAAACCAACCTTTTGATTGTGCTCAATGACAATGCCATCGGTATCGACCCAAGTGTCGGTGCGTTCAAAGAATATCTGACAAGAAAAAAAGAAGCGGACGCCCAAACACCGCAGGACAATCTTTTCCGCGCTTTGAATTTTCATTATAGCGGGCCCGTCGATGGTCATGATTTATCAAAACTCATTGAAGCCTTAACCCAACTGAAGTCCGTTTCTGGACCAAAGGTATTACATGTAGTCACGACAAAGGGCAAAGGGCTCAAACAAGCAGAGCAAGATCAGGTCGTATATCACGCCCCTGGACAGTTTGATCCAAAAACAGGGGAACGCATCCCTGGGACCGACAAACCTGTTCCACCAAAATATCAAGATGTTTTTGGACATACCTTAGTGTCTTTGGCGCGTGAAAATCAAAATATTTTTGGCATTACCCCAGCCATGCCTACAGGCTCTTCGTTGCGTTATATGATGGACACTTTTCCTGAGCGGGCTATAGATGTAGGGATTGCAGAGCAACACGCCGTTACCTTAGCCGCAGGACTCGCTACCCAAGGCAAAATTGTATTTTGTGCGATTTACGCCACCTTTTTTCAAAGGGCCTATGACCAGGTAATTCACGATGTTTGTTTGCAAAATTTACCCGTAATTTTTTGTTTAGACCGCGCAGGTATTGTCGGCGAAGATGGCGCAACCCACCATGGAGTATTTGATATGGCCTCATTGAGACCCATTCCCAATCTTATTATTTTCGCTCCACGCGATGCTCGTGCATTGCGCAATATCATGTATACGGCCCAACGCGGGCTCTCCCATCCCATCGCCATAAGGTACCCTCGAGGACGAGGAAAAATTTTGGAATGGGAAACGCCGATGCAATCCATTGATCTTGGAACGGCTGAATTACTTCATACAGGGTCTACCGTGGCTGTATTAAGCCTAGGAACTATTGCCGATTCAGTGAGTATAGCTTTAGGAATGCTGGAAAATCAACAGGAGGTAACCCATGTGGATATGCGTTTTTTAAAACCCCTTGATGAGGCTCTATTGCATCAAATATGCCAAACACATAAGGCAATAATCACTGTTGAAGATGGCATGCTCAAAGGCGGCCTCGCTTCGGCAATAGCTGAATTTATTGCTGCGCACCGATATTCTACAAGGCTTATTTCTCATGGAATTAGGGACATCTTTATCCCTCATGGTAAGCCTTCTGAACTCTACGACCTTTGTCACCTAACTCCAGAAGCGATCTCCAGCAGTATTCAATCGGCATTAAACGAATAACGCAACAAACTTTTATACCTTTCTTCTTTCGCGCTACAAATAAAAAAGTGCCCCGTTTGGGGCACTTTTCATATAAACTATTCGGTCATGGTCTCAAAACTTATCGCATGATCAACTTGCTCGTATGGGTATAGTTATTACCCTGAATACGTACCAAATAAATACCACTGCTTAACATCGAGGCGTCCACTTGAGTTTGGTTACCCAATTCGAGTGATTGCGCCCAAACAGTACGACCATTTAAGTCCATGATTGAAACTTTGGCGGTTCCCACATCAACCTTAGATTGAATGTTAATCGCGCCGTAGTTTGGATTCGGATAGATACTAAAGTTATTGTCATAGTTATTGTCTCCAGTAGAAAGGTTACAATCTGCAGGAAGATCGAAAGCCTCAGTCTGATCAGCACGATTAAAAGCACTTCCCTGAGTGGCACTAAAGCCGACGCCACGACGGGCAAACGCATCCCAAATTAGACAACGGTGTAATCCTCCATGAGTCAATTCATCTGCCTCTAAAATGGCATCACGTCCGTCAATAAAACCTGGAGAACAATTTTGAAGTTTCATCCCATCCATCACTAGCTGGAAGGCAATGTTGTTACCCCCAGTTCCGTAAACCAAGTCTGCATCAAAACCATAAAGATCAATCAAATCCCAAGTCATTTCCCAAAGCGCCGTGGCCCATACAAAGCCAATACCATGAGGCTGAGAAACGTTATTATTCGTGTCTTGATAGGTGTAGTCGTTTACCGAAAAATCTGTGCTGTACGGCGCTTCACGAATTCCATTTGGATTTCCAGAGGCGTAGGCTGCCAATCCGCGAACATCACCACGCTGGTCTCCGGTTTGCATCGTCATGATTAAGCCAAGGTAATCACTCCAGCCTTCTCCCATTTGCTCTGCATTTCCTAAACAACTCGTATTTACAGGACCTCCGGTAAGACGGTTAGAAATTCCGTGAGCGTATTCGTGAGCAATGATTTCATTATCCAAGTCTCCATCCACTGAAGGAGGAACGGCGCCACCATCAATGGTTCCATTAACCGGGTTTCCAGCATTCAATTCAGTAATGATAGGCTCGCCGATCACGTCGGATACCATGAATAATGGAATAGTCACTGAAGCTCCTACAGCTCCAGGAGCCATGATTACGGGGTCCCCAGGAACGTTATTCACCATGATTACAGCAACAGCGCCTTCGTTTTGTGCGGCTAGAGCTTTGAATCCAAATTCACAGTCTCCGCGGCGAATCACCACAATTTTTCCGTTCAGGTCTGCACCATTAACTATGGTATCACAACCATCATTTGGATCGGTGGAAGTTCCCCCAGAGTTATCATCTTCGATCACCACTAAGTCTTCTGTGAGTGGCGGTATTGGCATGGGACCTCCAAAGTTTGCAGGCACGCCTGGATAAACTCCAGCCAAAGGTCCATTATTGATCGTCAATAAATTAATCGGCCCTGAACTGCTGGTCCAAATAAACATCTGCATGCGCGGATTTGCTCCATCTGGAGGGGTCGCAAAATTAGCATTATTGGTTCCCGAACCATCCTGAGCATCGGCGTTGACCGAATCAGAACCGTTTCCGGGATTGCCGTACTGGTTTTCCTGGAAGTTTCCACTCTCCTCGTCGAAGCCGTACTGATAAGCAAAGTCATGTATCAAGTTGTTCCAATAGAACAAGTTCACTGTAGCTGCGTCAGTAAAATTCGCAGGATCTTGTGGTAAATTATAGGGAAAATCAAAGGTCAAACCTGCGCCCCCTTCTGGTGAAGCACCAGTACCGTTATTTCCGTCAATGTCTTCCTGAGCATAGACATTATTGCCTCGAGTGTACGTGTATTCTGCACCTGCTACCCCGTCTGTATCGTGCCATCCAAATGGCGATGACGCTAAATCCACAGCATCAGCTTCAAATACAAATTCATCCGATCCGTCGATTGGACTGCTATATGGAATTGGGAAAACACGATACCCAGATGTCCCTGCTGCTGGCGCAAGAGCAGTGCTTTCAGATCCAAACAATACGCTTTCTCCTGAATTATGGTCGTGATTGCCTTGACCAAAATCACAATGCAATACCCAGTCATGGGTGTCTAAAATGGCGCCATTTTGGGCGTCAACACGAACACTGTAATAGTGGGTCGCGTCTAGAATGTAAATGCTTAAATCCCAAGCTAAACGATATTGGTTCTCATTGACTTTCTGAAACACGAGTTGTACAGGAATTTCGTTGAGCGATAAATCCGATGCGCGAAAAACATAAACATTTCCTTCATCAGACAGCGCTTCAATATTGCCAGCACTCAAGCCAAAAGACTGCGCTGCCTTGATCACAGCAGTTTGCGCCCCTACTGAAGGTGAGGTTGTGTTAATCTTACTGGCCAAATCAGAAACAAATCCAAGACGTGCAGAGTAAACCTGCTGATCCTTAATCGCAAAGCGCGAAGTCGAATTATGCACTTCAATCCCTTCTAAGGCCTGATTTACATAGGCCATTTGAACGCGCATACTCTTTGAATAGCTTGTCGATTTCAGCACCGGTGTGTTGATATCTTCTTGAGTCAAGTTCAGAGCACTTCGTTGTTGTGATAGATAGTCTTTGATGATCACTAAATCATCCTGGGCTAGAGCCACGTTCATGCTCATAAGCCCCCCTAAGAATACAAGTAATAATTTTTTCATTGATGTTTTTTTTATCGAATGCCTAAGATACACTTTTGTGTTTTAAAAAATGTATCGCTTAAGTTAAATTCACACAACCTTTCCGCTCAAACGACTGCTCAAGGCCAAAGCATTGCTGTCTGTCAGTCGAGAAACAAAATGGCTTATTTCCAAAAGTACCTGATAGACAGAATTTTGCGGGTAAATATCAAGCCCTGATTCTTGTATTAGGAGTTCATCAAAAAATCGTTGCGACTGATTTTTCGTATTTATTGCGGCGGGAATGTAAGCACTTAAGATATCGGTCAGCATTCTATGGCCAGCGATTTCTTTGCGCAATACCTCAGGATGCTCATAAATACGTTCCTTACTCACTTTTAGAATATCATTGATTTGCGCCTTAAACTGGCTATGGGCCATTAAGGACTGTGTCATTTTACCAGCCATTAATGCCTCTTCATGGGTTAAAAATAGGGTGCTGGCCTCTTCTACAAGCCGACCAATAGCAAGCGAACGCAAATAAGCGAGTCGATCGGATGACTTACTGAGATTACTATATTTCTCAGTTTGTATGCTGTCTTTGACTAAACGCAATAAAAATTCAAGGGCTACATCTTCCGTGATCCAACCCAGATTTATACCATCCTCAAAATCAATGATGGTATAACATATATCATCGGCTGCTTCAACCAAATAGGCCAAAGGATGACGGGTAAACCGACCTGAATCTAATTTAATTAAGCCTAATTCTTTGGCCACTTCCTCAAAAAAGGCACAATCTTCAGAAAAATATCCATATTTCTTATCGGCACAATGGGCGGTTGGTTTTTTGGGTAATGAGCCCTTGGGATACTTCATAAAAGCCCCCAAAGTCGCGTAAGACAATCGCAAGCCTCCCTCGACCCCATCACGCGTTTGGGTAAGCATTTTAAAACCGTTCGCATTTCCCTCAAAATCACATAAATCTTGATACTCAAGAGGGGTCATATCAGAGGCATATTGTCTGCCTGGCCCAGTCTTAAAAAAATCGCCAATCGCTTTTTCACCACTATGGCCAAAAGGAGGGTTTCCGATATCATGGGCCAAAGCGGCAGCGGCCACCACAGCACCAAAATCATTGGGTTGATACCCATGAATAGAAGAGAGGTGGGGGTGTCGTGCTAAAAGTGCGCGTCCCACAGAACGGCCTAGAGAGCGCCCGACGACCGAAACTTCAAGGCTATGGGTCAAGCGCGTGTGCACAAATGAATTCTTTGATAATGGAATCACTTGTGTCTTATCCTGAAGACTTCTAAAATGGGACGAAAAAATAATGCGATCGTAATCCACCTCAAAACCCAAACGGGTTTCATCTTGTTCAATACGCAGTCTCTTGTGTTGATCGCCCTGTCTTTTGAGCGACATCAACTGTTCCCAGGTCATCATGTGTCTTTTATATTCATGAATTATACCCCCCCAAGATAGTTTTTTTGAGCCATTTAAGAATCGTAAGCCAAGATATTACTTCTGGGCATTACATAACGTTGAGGTAACCTTTATGTGATGCAATCATAATTTG
>CALJFV010000137.1 GCA_938074515.1 uncultured Flavobacteriaceae bacterium | reverse complement strand
ATATAAAAGCAAAAAAGATAAATCTCCTAAATCGTAGGGATACCTTCTTTTTTTCAGAAATTCATTCCGGCACTGTTTCGGCAATAATTGAGATTTTATTTTTTCAATTTGACGTAGGTGCCTTGTGCCGGTTTTTTTATTGTCAATCCTTGATTTTTTGTTCTGCTCAGTCCTTATCTGAATCCTCATTCTCTGAATTCTCCAGTTTATCAGCATAAATGCGCTGCGTACTGTTGGCCACTTCCCAAGCCGTATGGAATATTAATTGAGTTCTCTTGGCCATCAGCGGATATTCAATTTTGTCAGGGGTGTCTGAGGGTTGATGATAATCTTCGTGTACACCATTAAAATAAAATATTATGGGCACATTGTATTTGGCAAAGTTGTAGTGATCACTGCGATAATAGAATCTATTTGGATCGTTCTCATCATTAAAAGTATAGTCCAGTTCCATTTGAACGAACTCTTGATTTACTGCCTCAGATAAATTGTGGAGTTCTTGGCTTAGTTTATCGCTGCCGATGAGATAGATATAATTTTCGTTCCCTGCCTTATTGGGGTCTATGCGCCCAATCATGTCGGTGTTGAGGTTACAGACCGTTTGTTCTAGAGGATATATAGGGTTTTCGGTGTAATAGCGAGATCCATACAAACCAATTTCTTCTCCTGTGACATGTAAGAAAACTATAGAACGTTTGGGTCCTTTCCCTTGATCATGCGCTTGCTTAAATGCTTGTGCCATTTCTAGAAGGGCTACGGTGCCGCTCCCATCGTCATCCGCGCCATTATAAATCGTATCACCTTTGGCTCCTACATGGTCATAGTGGGCAGAGAGCACAATATATTCTTGGGGCCAAGTAGATCCAGGAATTATCGCGACTACATTTTCACTGTTTGTTTTAACATACTTGGATTTAAAGTACTCTTGTGGAATATTTTGATAAAAACCACCACCAGGAAGGGCGCCGCTAATGCCTTGGCCTTGATAAAAGTCTTTTAAAAATTCCGCAGCCTTTTTCTGCCCTGGAGTAGCGGTCATGCGGCCTTGCATTGAATCTGAAGCGAAGGTATAGAGTAGAGCGCTTAAATCGTCTGCTGTAATGGTATTGGCAAAATCAATTCTATTTGCCGCTTGGTTGGAAATACTTGGACCTTGAGCTGAAATGTTAATGGAGAACAAAAGAATTAAAAATCCGAATCGCTTATTAAATGAAATCATGATCTATATATTTTGGAAAAATCAAAGATACATTTTAGATTAAAAAATAACCCAAAAATTTAGTGCAAAGCCCCGTGACTTATTATATTTGTGTGATATGGATTCATCAATAAAATATAGATTTGTCGTGGCGCTGTTCTTTATGACAATCATCGTTGCCCCCATGGTAACGCAGCATTGTCTTGCTCTAGAACATTTGACTATCGAATGGTCTAATTTTGATGATTCTGAAAAGGAATCCTCAAAAAAGTTGCTGGATGATTTTTCAAAGGATTTTATGAGTTACAGTTCGGTTAATGAAAAAATGAGTGATTCTGAAGAGTTTTCACGGCTGAATGCAGGTTACTTTTTTAATCCCCAACAGGTAATGGTGCCTGTTATTCTCGATCCTCCCGAGTGCAATAAAGCTTAATTCTGTTTGTCTTTATTGTTTTATGCCGGGATCTTCCGGTTCTAATTTATTATCTATGTTTACGAGTTTGAAAAAAGATTTTGCGGCGAGTATCGTCGTGTTTTTTGTAGCCTTACCCTTGTGTCTTGGCATTGCTTTAGCAAGTGGTGCTCCTTTATTTTCTGGATTAATTGCTGGAATTATCGGGGGTATCGTAGTTGGAGCCCTTAGTGGTTCCCAAATAGGGGTTAGTGGACCAGCGGCTGGTTTGGCTGCGATTGTATTAACAGCCATTACGACCTTGGGTGGTTTCGAAAACTTCATCGCGGCAGTGGTTATTGCGGGATTCTTTCAGATTGCCATGGGATTATTGCGCGCGGGAATTATTGGACTCTATTTTCCGTCTGCGGTGATTAAAGGAATGCTTTCGGGAATAGGATTGATTATTATACTCAAACAAATTCCACACTTTTTTGGATATGATCATGATCCTGAGGGAGATTTTGCCTTTAAACAAATCGATGGGGAAAATACTTTCTCTGAAATTTTATTGACTCTCGATTTTATAAACCTTGGTGCGACTCTAATTGCTATTGTGGCTATGGCCACGCTCTTGCTTTGGCCAAAAATTCAACCTAAAGTGCCTGCATTTCTCCAGTGGATTCAGGCGCCATTGTTAGCGGTTGTTTTTGGAGTCATCTATGTCGTATTTACCGTAGATACGCCATTACAAGTCTATGCTGAAAATTTAGTCAGTGTCCCAGTATTGTCTGAATCGGGAGGATTAAGTGATTTTATTGTTTTCCCAAACATCGAAGCCTTTGGGCGTTTGGATGTATGGATTACTGCGGCGACCATTGCGCTTGTGGCCAGTTTAGAAACACTTTTGTGTTTGGAGGCAACCGATCGCTTAGACCCCAAAAAGCGCGTCACTCCGGCTAATCGTGAACTTTGGGCTCAAGGGGTTGGGAATATTCTTTCCGGTTTGATTGGTGGCTTACCTGTGACTCAAGTTATTGTGCGCAGTTCCGCGAACATCCAGTCTGGGGGTCAAACCAAACTTTCTGCCATAATTCACGGTGTGTTTTTATTGGTTTCAGTGGTCACAATCCCATTTCTTTTAAATCTAATTCCCTTGTCCGTACTGGCCGCAATCCTTCTTGTGGTGGGGTATAAACTCGCTAAGCCTGAATTATTTAAG
>CALJFV010000136.1 GCA_938074515.1 uncultured Flavobacteriaceae bacterium | reverse complement strand
AAATAGAGCAAGAAGGCTTAAAGACTATTTTTGAATCGGCCGGATTTAAATTACGACAGCCCGGCTGCTCTGCATGTTTGGCGATGAATGAAGATAAAGTTCCTGAGGGAGCCTATTGCGTCTCTACCTCAAACAGAAACTTCGAAGGGCGTCAAGGTCAGGGTGCTCGAACCTTACTTGCCAGTCCACTCGTAGCAGCGATTTCTGCAATTGAAGGTAAAATCACCGCTGTAGATCCTTATTTAAATTAAAACTATGGAAGCATTTAAAACCTTAATCAGCCGTGCGATTCCATTGCCGATAGAGCATATTGATACTGATCAAATAATTCCGGCAAGATTTTTAAAAGCCACCGATAAACAGGGATTTGGAGCTAATTTATTTAGAGACTGGCGTTACGATAACCATGACCAACCCAATCCCGATTTTGTCTTAAACAAAACTGAATATAACGGCCAAATTTTAGTCGCAGGCACTAACTTTGGATGTGGCTCTTCTCGAGAACACGCGGCCTGGGCGCTCACAGGCTATGGATTCAAAGTGATCGTTTCCAGTTTTTTTGCCGATATTTTCAAAGGTAATGCCCTAAACAACGGGCTGCTGCCCGTACAGGTTTCAGAAGACTTTTTGCAAGCCCTGCTTACTGAAATTCATCAAAACCCCGAATCAGAATTACGGGTAGATGTCCAGGCGCAGGTTATAGAGCTCATTGGTGCTGACCTCAAGGCAAATTTTGAAATTGATCCGTATAAAAAAACTTGCCTGATCAATGGTTATGACGATATCGATTATTTAATAAGCAAATGCGATGTAATCACCGCCTTTGAAGCAAAACAAAAAGAAATTTTAGAGGCTTAACGCCATTTTACCTC
Source organism: uncultured Flavobacteriaceae bacterium (assembly GCA_938074515.1). GTDB lineage: Bacteria > Bacteroidota > Bacteroidia > Flavobacteriales > Flavobacteriaceae > BACL21. The sequence goes on along the minus strand of CALJFV010000136.1, from coordinate 2,854 downwards.
GTAAAAAAACACCTATGAAATTAAATATCGCTGTTTTAGCCGGAGACGGCATCGGTCCAGAAGTTACCCAACAAGCCATAAAAGCGCTTAATGCGGTGGCCGTTGAATGCAATCATCAATTTTATTTTAAACCCGCCGATGTGGGGGCGATTGCCATAGATAAAACCGGGAGTCCACTTCCTGAAGAAACTCTGGATTTGTGTAAAAGTACTGATGCCATCCTTTTTGGTTCTATTGGACACCCCAAATACGACAATGACCCAAAAGCCAAAATTCGTCCTGAGCAAGGGCTCTTGGCATTGCGAAAATCGTTAGGGCTTTATGCAAATATTCGTCCGGTGAAGGCCTATGAAACGCTTTTAGATCAATCTCCTCTGAAAAAAGAAATCATCAGTGGGACCGATATATTGATGTTCCGCGAACTCACTGGAGGAATTTACTTTGGTCAAAAAGAGCTTAGTCCGGATGGCAATACCGCCTCGGATCTTTGTATTTACCACAGTCATGAAATTGAGCGTATTGCCCATCTCGCCTTTAAGGCGGCCATGAATCGCGGCAAAAAAGTGACTTTGGTAGACAAGGCCAATGTCCTGGAGAGTTCCAGACTTTGGCGCCGCGTGGTTCAAGAAATTGCCGCGGAGTACCCTGAGGTAGCACTCGAGGTATTGTTTGTGGATAATGCCGCCATGCAACTCATTTTAAACCCAAGTGCCATTGATGTTTTACTCACCGAAAACATGTTTGGCGACATCCTTAGCGATGAAGCCAGTGTGATCGGAGGATCTATCGGATTACTGGCTTCCGCTTCTGTAGGAGACCGATACGCCTTGTTTGAACCCATTCACGGATCTTATCCGCAGGCTACTGATAAGGGTATTGCCAACCCGATTGCCTCAATATTATCGGCGGCCATGCTCCTACAGCACTTTGATCTACACAAAGAGGCAAAAATGATTGAAGAGGCTGTAGAAAAGGCCTTAGAACTCGATATCGTCACTCCTGATTTAAACCCAAATAATACTGGGGTTACCACGAGTATGGTCGGTGATTTTATCCACGATTATATTCTGCATCCGGAGGACCGCCACCTGAATAGCAAGCACGTGTATTTAGGTCAATCCACCATTATCTAAGGTTCCAATTGCTGGATTATAAAACCCAAAGAGGCATCTTAGGATTTATTAATAATCCCTTTGAAGCTGATAACAATATAAAGCCCCGCGATTGCGGGGCTTTACTTTTATTAACCATAAACAAAATGCCTTATACCGAATTTCGGAAAGTACATTTATTTTGTATTTAGTGTTTTCATCGCCGTCATGGCAAGACGCAAACGCTTCCCCACATGCTCTATAGGATGCTCAGCTATTTCTTGGTTGACCTGAATCAAGGACTTATTCCCTACGTCATGACCGTATTCACCCAAACCGACATCCTCAGGGGTAACCTGGGTCTTCATGAAATCCGTGAGAAGCGGTTTTGCGGCATGATCAAATAAATAACAACCGTACTCCGCAGTGTCCGAAATGATGCGATTCATTTCATAAAGCTTTTTTCGGGCGACTGTATTGGCGATTAACGGCAGCTCATGGAGCGACTCGTAATAGGCGGATTCTTCGATAATCCCGGCAGAAACCATGGTTTCAAAAGCAAGCTCAACACCCGCTTTGACAAAGGCCATCATTAAAACACCACGATCAAAGTAGGTCTGCTCAGGCCATTGCGCGTTTTGGGCCTGGGTTTTTTCAAAAGGAGTCTCAGCCGTAGCGGCGCGCCAGCGAAGTAGATCTTGATCGTCTTGGGCCCAGTCTTGCATCATCCGTGTCGAAAAAGCACCACTGATAATATCATCCATATGCTTTTGGAATAGTGGGGTCCAAATCGATTTCAAGGTCTCAGAAAGTTCATAGACCCTTAATTTAGCTCCATTGGTCAATCGATTCATCATGTGTGTAATGCCTCCGTGCTTTAGTGCTTCGGTTTGTGCCTCCCAACCGTATTGTACCTGTCGTGCGGCTTCTTCTGGAGCAACCCCTAAAGCCACCATATGATCAAAAATCAAAATAGAACCGGTTTGCAGGACACCGCATAGTATGGTTTGTTCCCCCATCAAATCACTTTTCACCTCAGCCACAAATGACGACGCTAAAACCCCTGCTCTATGGCCCCCTGTTGCATAAGCATAAGCTTTTGCCTGGGCCCAACCTTTTCCTTGCGGATCATTCTGAGGATGGACCGCAATGAGTGTCGGAACCCCAAATCCTCGTTTGTACTCTTCACGAACTTCCGAACCAGGACACTTTGGAGCAACCATAATCACGGTCAAATCCTCACGGACTTTCATCCCCTCTTCTACAATATTAAATCCATGCGAATAGGATAAAGTGGCGCCTTGTTTCATGAGCGGCATAACGCGCTCAATGACTCCTGTATGTTGTTTATCTGGGGTTAAGTTGCAGACTAAATCCGCTTGTGGGATCAAGGCTTCAAAAGTTCCTACCTCAAATCCATTTGCCGTGGCATTTTCATAGGAAGCACGTTTTTGATCAATGGCCTCTTGTCTGAGAGCGTATGCCACATTGAGACCAGAATCGCGCATGTTAAGTCCTTGATTAAGTCCTTGAGCGCCACAGCCTAAAATGATCACTTTTTTCCCTGCCAAAGCATCAGTGCCCTCATTAAATTCATCGGCATCCATAAAGCGACATTGACCTAATTGGGCCAGTTGCTCTCTTAAATTTAAGGTATTAAAATAATTTGTCATGATTGAGTTTTATACCTGGGCAAATTGAGCCAACAGGTCAGTTATATTCATTTTTTCTTTAGTTACGGCAATACGACCAGAACGCACAAA
>CALJFV010000135.1 GCA_938074515.1 uncultured Flavobacteriaceae bacterium | reverse complement strand
AAAACACTTTTAGTTCCGGTACCTGTACGGTCTTGTTTCACCGCACCGTGTTCCATGACATGGCGCACTAAGTCGTGGTATTGTTTCATTTATCTTACAGCTTCAGATTATGGTAAAAATAAAAAACATACTTTCTCAAGGATTCAGAGAGGGCCGACTTTTATCAATAGTTATTAACGGAAAATTGCGATGAAACACTCCTGGATTAACGCTTATGATCAAAGCTTTATTTGAATAATTACCCAATGAGCATTCCCGCTATGGTCGCGGTCATTAAGGCGGCTATGGTTCCTCCAATTAGGGCTTTGATCCCAAACCTAGCCAAATTAGATTGTTGGCTTGGGGCAAGTCCACCAATGCCTCCGATTTGAATTCCAATCGAAGCGAAATTCGCAAAGCCACAGAGTGAATAAGTAGCGATGACAATAGATCGATTCGAGGTTAAGAGTCCGCTGTTTTTTAGATCAGACAGTGAGGCATAAGCGAAAAACTCATTGAGTATTGTTTTTTCTCCTAACAATTGACCTACGGTAACAATATCTGCCGAGGGCACCCCAATGATCCATGCGATTGGCGCGAATAAATTACCCAGGATATATTGCAAGGAAAGCCCTGAATAGCGCCCTGCGGTGTGTTGGTTGATTTGATCATTAAGGCCGGTGGGTCCACCAATCCAGTCCACGGTAATCCAGTTAAATACAGCAATCAACGCAGTAAATACCAATAGCATCGCCCCAACATTAATGGCTAATTTCAGACCATCTGTTGTTCCTCGGGCAATGGCATCTAAGACATTGGTCCCAATTTTTTCTCTTGAGACATCGAGTTTTCGATCGACAGTCTCTGTTTCAGGGTAAAGCATTTTGGCAATAACGATTGCCGCGGGGGCTGACATAATCGAGGCGGTGAGTAAATGCTTGGCGAAATATATTTTTTCAGCTTCACTGGAACCGCCTAAAAAAGCGATATAAGCTGCAAGAACACCACCGGCAATAGTCGCCATTCCTCCGACCATAAGACACATGAGTTCGCTTTTGGTCATTTTGTCCAAATACGGCTTGACGACCAGAGGAGCCTCGGTCTGACCAATAAAAATATTGGCTGCGGCCGCCAGACTTTCGGCACCAGAAAGACGCATAGTGCGGCTCATGACCCAAGCAAATACCTTAATGACTCTTTGTATGATTCCAAAATAATAGAGCACCGATGTGAAGGCAGAAAAGAACACGACCGTAGGCAATACTTTAAACGCAAAAATATAGCCGAAGGTATCTTGGTTATTTACCAGCCCACCAAAGAGGAATTCGGCTCCTTTCTCACTAAAATTTAAAAACGTAACCACTTGCTGGGAGAGCCAGTCAAAACTTTGGGCAACGCGGTCTACTTTTAAAACAAGTACGGCAAAAACAACTTGCAGAAGCAGTCCTGTTCCGACCAAACGCCAATCAATACGTCTTCTGTTGCTGCTGAGTAAAAAGCCGACAAGGACCAAAAAGCTGAGTCCCAACAGTCCGCGTCCCAAGCTCTCAAGGCTAATGCTCAGCCCCTCAATTTCAGGAACGGAAGGAGTGCTCGGGATTAATTCGGAATTAGCTGCTTCGATTGAAATGGTTTCAGAAGGGGTACTATTGGCGATAAACTGATACGTAATGCCGGATTCTTTAAGCCTAAGGGTATCTTGATTAATTTGCACCTGATAATACCGGATGGTGTCTTTTGGACTCGTGTAATTTAGCCTTAAAACACTGTCGTTTAGCTCGTAGGTTCCTGATGCTTTAAGATGATCCTTTGCCTCAAGAGTATAATTAAACCGGTCGGATTCTAAAGTGAAATAGTCCGTTTGGGAATTTATTTCAAATAAAGATTGACCTTCTTTGGTGATGGATTCAAATTGCCATTGACCCTCAATAGATTGGCACCAGAGAATGCTGCTAAATAGCATTGAGCTCAAGAGCAAGAATTTTTTCAGCATACTTATTTGTTTCGTTTGGATAATTCGTCCCGCAGTCGTGCCGCGGTTTCATAATCCTCTTGTGTAATGGCTTTGCTTAGGAGTTCTTTGATTTCCTTTAAGGTGTGTTTTGCGTAGTCTAGACTTTTTGGCTCCTGTTCAGTATCTTGATCGAGCAACTTGGCAATCGCCCCATCCTGTTGTTCCGACTCATCTTGATTAACCGGGGTTGTCTGCAAGTGAATACCCGCCTGACTCAGGATATCTTTATAGGTAAAAATGGGGGCATTAAATCTAAGGGCCAAAGCGATTGCGTCGCTTGTTCGGGCATCTAAAATTTCTTCATCGGCTCCGCGCTCGGCAATAATACTTGAGTAGAAAACACCGTCAACAAGTTTATGGATAATTACTTGCTTGACCACGATGCCAAAACGATCCGCAAAGGTTTTGAATAAATCATGGGTCAATGGCCTTGGTGGACGGATCTCATTCTCTAAGGCGATGGCGATGGATTGGGCTTCAAAAGCCCCAATGACAATAGGGAGTTTACGCTCGCCGTCTTCTTCGCTCAAAATAAGGGCATAGGCCCCATTTTGTGTTTGGCTGTAGGAGATTCCTTTAATGTTAAGACGCACGAGGCTCATGGCGGTGGTTGTTATTCTCGGCCGAGACCAAAGGGCAAACAGTTCAAGTGCTTGCTAGCACCAAAATAAGAAAATTATGCGTTTTGTGCTTTAAACTCCCTCAATTTTTGAATTAAGTCAGGAACAATCTCAAAGGCATCTCCTACGATTCCGTAATCTGCTGCCTTAAAGAAGGGTGCGTCTGGGTCTGTATTGATTACTACTTTAACTTTCGAGGAGTTGATCCCTGCCAAATGCTGTATCGCACCACTAATACCAATGGCGATATAGAGATTAGAGGCAACAGGTTTTCCAGTTTGGCCCACGTGCTCGCTATGAGGACGCCAACCTAAATCACTTACAGGTTTCGAGCAAGCAGTTGCTGCGCCCATGACTTCAGCAAGTTCTTCAATCATGCCCCAGTTCTCCGGACCTTTAAGTCCGCGGCCTGCAGAAACCACTACTTCAGCATCGGCAATCATAACTTTATTCGATGCTTTGTCTAAACTGGTGATTTCCACTGACGAAGAAGTCAGTGTCACCTCATGAGGGGTGATTTCAGCGTTGGTCTCGTATTGATGAACGCCGTAGGCATTTTTAGACAGGCCTAAAATACTGATGCCGCTTTGTAAGGTGGTGAATGCCGTTGCTTTGTTTGTGAAAACATTGTGCGCTACGGTAATAGGGGTGTAGGTTTCAGGCAGTCCAATCACATTGGGCACATATCCTGCCTCAAGGGATACTGCTAATAAGGGAGCCATATATCGGCTATTGGCACTTGAGGAGACAATGACGGTGGTGGCCCCAGTGGCGCGTGCAACTTGACTTAGGGCATCAGCGACAAGTTCCGCGTTGAATGTGGATAATAAGGTGTTTTCTAGGTTCAATACTTTATGTGCGCCGTATTGACCTAGGTCTGCACTTGAGGGGTCTTGCGTCACCGCGGCGATAACCTCGGTGTTCATTTGGTCGGCCATGGCTCGGGCAAATGAAATAAGCTCTTGAGTACTTTTCTTAAAAATTCCTTGATCAGATTCTGCGTAGACTAGAATGGGCATAAGGCTGAGGATTGTTATGGTGTTAGCGTTTTACAAAGGCTTTTAGTTGTCTTTTAAATGACTTTGGCCTCGTTGTGCAATAAGTTAATCAGTTGTTCGGCATTTTCGACCAAAGTCACGGCCTGCTTGGGCGCTGGTTTTTCGTAGCGCAGGGTTTGAGACATTGAATTTATGTTTTCTGTCTGTTTTACGTGTAAAGGTTTGGTACGGGCTTGCATGATCCCTCTCATGTTTGGAATGCGCAAATCACTTTCTTCGACCAATCCTTTTTGACCACCGATGACCAGCGGCAAGGTTGTTTTTAAATTTTCTTTTCCTCCGTCGATTTCTCGAACAGCCGTTACAGAAGATCCTTCAATTTCAAGACCGATGCAAGTATTGACAAAAGCATAGCCACAAATCTTAGCTAACATGCCAGGGACCATGCCGCCATTGTAATCAATAGACTCGCGACCGGCAATGACTAAGTCATACTGTCCTTCTTGGACGATAGCCGATAAAGCTTGTGCCACACTGTAGCCATCTGTGGCGGGTTGATTTACGCGAATGGCTTCATCAGCCCCAATGGCCAGTGCCTTGCGCAATGTGGGTTCTGTTTCAGGGCCACCAACATTGACCACGTGTATCGTGGCGCCTTGTTTTTCTTTGAGCCAAAGCGCTCGGGTAAGCCCGAATTCGTCATTTGGATTAATTACATATTGAACGCCCGCTGTGTCAAAGGCGGTTTGGTCGGCGTTAAAATTAATTTTTGAAGTCGTGTCTGGAACATGACTAATACACACGAGTATTTTCATGGGTAGTGGACAGTTTTTGAGTCGTTATTTTGTTGTGACGAAGATACGATAATCCACTCAATTTTACTATGCATGCATAATAAAAACACATAATTATGACAAAAAATCAAGCAAACTTTTCAAATAGTATTATTTTTGCTTCGCCTGAAAAAAATCAGGGTCAAACAGACATTAAATATCATGAAAACGATTCAGTTTAGAGAAGCGATTTGCGAGGCGATGAGTGAAGAAATGCGCCGAGATGAGAGCATTTATTTGATGGGCGAGGAAGTTGCCGAATACAACGGCGCTTATAAGGCCAGTAAAGGGATGCTAGACGAGTTTGGGCCAAAGCGTGTTATTGATACCCCAATCTCAGAATTGGGTTTTGCTGGAATCGCCACGGGTTCTGCCATGAATGGCAATCGCCCAATCGTTGAATTTATGACCTTTAACTTCTCATTAGTTGGAATTGATCAAATCATCAATAACGCGGCGAAAATTCGTCAAATGAGCGGGGGACAATTTAATTGTCCTATTGTTTTTCGGGGCCCGACAGCCTCTGCGGGACAGTTGGCGGCAACACACTCTCAGGCCTTTGAAAGCTGGTTCGCCAATACTCCAGGCTTAAAAGTAGTGGTGCCCAGTAACCCGGCCGATGCCAAGGGATTATTAAAGAGTGCCATACGTGATGATGACCCAGTGATCTTTATGGAAAGTGAGCAGATGTATGGAGATAAAGGTGAAGTCCCAGAAGGTGAGTATCTTATCCCGTTGGGTGTCGCTGAGATCAAACGCAAAGGCTCAGACGTGACCATCGTTTCTTTCGGAAAAATCATCAAAGAAGCCTACGCCGCAGCAGACATTCTTGCTCAGGAGGGAATTGAATGCGAAATCATTGATTTGCGGACCGTTCGTCCTATGGACCACAAAACAATTTTGGATAGTGTAAAGAAAACAAACAGATTGGTCATCCTTGAGGAGGCTTGGCCTTTCGGTAATGTGGCAACAGAAATAACCTATCAAGTACAATCTCAAGCCTTTGACTATCTCGACGCACCGATTGTGAAAATCAATACAGCAGATACCCCGGCGCCATATTCACCGGTCCTTCTTGCAGAGTGGCTTCCCAATAAAGAGGATGTCATTACTGCAGTGAAAAAAGTGATGTATCGTAAATCTTGAGTGTAATAAAAGACTTTCTGATAAAATAGGAGTGTTAACCACATGTTGTCTAGGGGGCATTAATCCATAAGAATCAGTTGGATAACCGATCTATTTTACTACTTTTGCCACCGCAAAAAATTGTAATAAAAACCTACTAAATAATCAATTATGCTAGAACAAAACATTATTTACATCCCTGTAGCACTGTCTGTATTAGGACTGTTGTTTATGTTGGTCAAAATGAGTTGGGTCAAAAAACAAGCGGCAGGAAGTGAACGCATGCAAAGCATTTCAAAGAGCATCAAAGAAGGTGCTTTAGCATTTCTCAATGCCGAATATCGATTGTTGGTAATTTTTGCTGTCGTTGCTGCAGCACTTTTATACCTGATTTCAACAATGGTTGAAACGACCAGCTGGATGATTGTTCCTGCCTTTTTATTTGGTGCTATCTTTTCAGCACTTGCGGGCAATATCGGAATGCGTGTTGCCACTGAGGCAAATGCCCGTACGGCAGAGGCTGCCAAAACGAGCTTGCCACAAGCGCTGAAAGTTTCTTTTGGAGGAGGTACCGTTATGGGTCTTGGTGTTGCTGGACTTGCGGTTCTTGGATTAAGTTTATTTTTTATGTTCTTCTTAGGGCAGTTCATCACTGACGGGGGTAATTTCTATAATGAAATGACTGTAGTTTTGGAAGCGTTAGCAGGATTCTCACTAGGAGCAGAAAGCATTGCTTTATTTGCACGAGTCGGTGGAGGTATTTATACTAAAGCCGCAGATGTTGGCGCAGACCTTGTTGGTAAAGTGGAAGCGGGAATTCCCGAAGATGATCCACGTAACCCTGCAACGATTGCAGATAATGTGGGAGATAATGTAGGTGATGTTGCCGGTATGGGTGCAGACTTGTTTGGTTCTTATGTGGCGACTGTATTGGCGTCTATGGTTCTCGGAAACTATGTAATTAGAGACATGTCGGTTTCCGCACCTTTTTCGGATGCTTTTAACAATATGGGCCCTATTCTTTTGCCTCTGGTTATCGCTGGAGTAGGGATTTTAGCCTCAATCATTGGAACCTTCTTGGTGAGTATTAAAGATAATTCAGCAAAAGAAGCTCAGGTACAAAAGGCCTTAGATACTGGTAACTGGGCTGCTATAGTCTTGACTTTGATCGCTAGTTATTTCCTAATCGATTGGATGCTGCCAGAAACTATGAGTATGAAATTCTTCGGTGAAGGCTACAAAGATATATCTTCTTTAAATGTGTTCTATGCGGCCTGTATTGGTCTTGCTGTAGGGGCACTTATTTCATATGTGACCGCTTATTATACAAGTCTTGGTAAAAAACCAGTTATGGATATCGTACAGAACTCTTCCACTGGAGCAGCCACCAATATAATCGCTGGTTTAGCGGTGGGTATGAAGTCTACGTTTTGGAGTGTGCTTTTATTTGCTGCTGCAATTTATGG
>CALJFV010000134.1 GCA_938074515.1 uncultured Flavobacteriaceae bacterium | reverse complement strand
AATCACAAAAGTGGCCGTCATTGGCTCTGGAATCATGGGTAGTGGTATCGCCTGTCATCTGGCCAATATTGGACTCGAGGTACTTTTATTAGATATAAGCCCCAAAGCCTTAAATGAGCAGGAAAAGTCAAAGGGATTGACTTTAGATCATCCTTTGGTAAAAAATAGGATGGTTACAAATTCATTCGAAAACGCAAAAAAATCTAAACCCAGTCCCCTATACCACCCTAGCTTCGCAAGCCGTGTTTCTTTGGGAAATCTCGATGATGATCTTTCAAAAATTAAAGATGCCGATTGGATAATTGAGGTGGTTGTAGAACGACTCGATATAAAACAACAAGTTTTTGAACACATTGAGCGATATAGAACCCCCGGTAGTTTGATTAGCAGCAATACCTCAGGTATTCCTATTGCAGCCATGGCTGAGGGACGAAGTGAAGATTTTCAAAAGCACTTTTGCGGAACGCATTTTTTCAATCCCCCGCGCTATCTCAAATTACTCGAAATTATCCCGGGGCCAAAAACAGATCCAGAAATTCTAAATTTTCTCAGTCAATTCGGTGATAAATTCTTAGGCAAAACTACGATTGTCACGAAAGATACTCCTGCATTCATTGGCAATCGTATCGGAATATTTGGCATCCAAAGTCTCTTTCACCAAGTTCAAAAACTCGACCTGAGTGTTGAAGAAATTGACAAGCTCACTGGTCCTGTTATCGGTCGTCCAAAGAGTGCGACCTTTAGAACTGTCGATGTGGTCGGTCTTGATACACTGGCGCATGTCGCTGATGGAATTTATAAGAATTGCCCGTTAGATGAAGCACACGACCTATTTAAACCGGTTGCCTTTGTGGAAACCATGTTGGAAAACAATTGGTTAGGCAGCAAATCCGGTCAGGGTTTCTACAAAAAAGTAACCCACAACAATGGAACAAAGGAAATCCATGCGCTCGATCTAAATACCCTAGAATATGCGCCTGTAAAAAAAGTGAAATTTGAAACGCTCGAAAAAACAAAGTCTATAGAACATGTTGCTGATCGATTTCCAGTACTCATCTCAGGTAATGATAAAGCAAGTACTTTTTACAAGACAAATTTTGGGGCGATGTTTCATTATGTTTCCCAGCGGATACCTGAAATTTCAGAAGAGCTTTTTGCCATAGATTTGGCAATGAAAGCGGGATTTGGTTGGATGCATGGTCCTTTTGAGATTTGGGACTTTATCGGACTCAAACAAGGCATTCAGCTTATTGAGAATTTAGGTTTAACACCTGCTGATTGGATTGTGGAGATGGCGCAAAACCAAAACAGTTTTTATACCACCGAAGACAGCAAAAAGCTCTTTTATGACCAAAACCATAAAGATTACCGGCACATCCCTGGGCAAGAAACCCTGATCGTTCTGGATCAGATGGATCCAGAAAAAATTGTTTTCCAAAATTCAGGTGTTGTGGTACACCACCTCGGAGATGGTATTTTGAATTGCGCCTTTCGAAGTAAAATGAACAGTATCGGGGGCGATGTTTTGGCTGGCCTGAACACTGCTTTGGACCTGGCAGAAAAAAGTTATGAAGGATTGGTTATTGGTAATCAGGGTGCTAATTTTTCAGTGGGTGCCAATATCGGCATGATTTTTATGATGGCGGTAGAACAAGAATACGACGAGTTAAATGCCGCAATTAAATATTTTCAAGATACTGTTATGCGTCTGAGATATTCGAGCATCCCCACAGTGGTCGCACCGCATGGCTTGACCTTGGGCGGAGGATGTGAACTTACCCTTCACGCGGACCGCGTCGTTGCCGCTGCAGAAACTTATATTGGCCTTGTAGAATTCGGCGTTGGGGTTATTCCTGGTGGCGGAGGAAGTAAAGAACTTACCTTGCGCGCCTCAGATGGATATCGTAAAAATGACGTCGAGCTCAATCGACTTCAGGAGTATTTTCTCACCATAGGGATGGCTAAAGTCGCGACCTCAGCACATGAAGCTTTCGATTTGGACTTTTTACAAAGCGGTAAAGACATCGTAGTAGTCAACAAAGACCGCCAAATTGCTGTGGCCAAACAAACAGCGCTCATGATGGCTGAAGTTGGGTACACTCAACCTCAGCAGCGCAGAGACATAAAAGTTCTAGGCCAGCAGGCCTTAGGCATGTTCCTTGTCGGGACCCATGGCATGCAGGCCGGTCATTTTATCTCAGAACACGATAAAAAAATAGCCAATAAATTGGCCTATGTCATGGCTGGAGGCGATTTGTCTGAACCTACACTGGTGAGTGAGCAATACCTGCTGGATCTTGAACGCGAAGCTTTTTTGAGTCTATGTGGAGAACGCAAAACCCTGGAACGTTTGCAGCAAATGATTCGCACTGGAAAACCGCTGCGCAATTAAAAAATTAAAAAAATCAAAAATACGGTAGACCCCATTTAACCTTGATTCTTAAACTATTAAACTATGACCACAGCCTATATTGTAAAAGCTTATCGTACTGCTGTAGGAAAAGCGCCTAAAGGTTTATTTCGTTTCAAACGCCCTGATGAATTGGCCGCCGAAACCATCGCATATCTCATGAGTCAAGTCCCCGAATTGGACAAAAATCGGATTGATGATGTTATGGTAGGAAACGCCATGCCTGAGGCCGAACAAGGCTTAAATATGGCACGCCTAATTTCATTAATGGGATTAAAAACGGACCAGGTTCCCGGAGTAACAGTCAATCGTTATTGTGCCTCTGGGCTAGAAACAATAGCCATGGCCAGCGCCAAAATTCAAAGTGGCATGGCCGACTGTATCCTCGCTGGAGGCGCAGAATCTATGAGTTATATTCCGATGGGGGGCTACAAGCCAACCCCCGATTACGGAATTGTAACTCAGGGGCATGAAGACTACTATTGGGGTATGGGACTCACCGCCGAGGCGGTTGCCAAAGAATATAATGTCTCTCGTGAGGCGCAAGATGAATTTGCCTACAACTCTCATCAAAAGGCCTTAGCCGCCCAGTTAAATGATCGTTTTGCAGCACAAATTGTCCCCATAACAGTGAAACAAACCTATCTAGACCAAGATGGAAAACGCCAGCAAAAGGAATATATCGTAAACAAAGACGAAGGTCCCAGAGCAGACACTTCACTGGAAGCCCTTCAAAAATTGCGTCCGGTTTTTGCCCAAGATGGATCAGTCACAGCCGGAAACACCTCACAAATGAGTGATGGCGCTGCGTTTGTTTTAATTATGAATGAATCAATGGTCAATGAACTCAATCTTAAACCTATTGCACGGCTGGTCAGTTATGCTACCGTCGGGGTCGCGCCTCGCATTATGGGTATTGGCCCTGTAGAAGCCATTCCTAAAGCCTTAAAAATGGCTGGGATTAATCAAAAGGACTTATCCCTAATCGAACTCAATGAAGCTTTTGCCTCACAATCATTAGCCGTGATAAATACATTAGACCTCAACCCCGAACGCGTCAATGTAAATGGAGGAGCCATTGCCCTTGGACATCCTTTGGGGTGTACAGGCACCAAGCTCTCGGTTCAGTTATTTGATGAATTAAGACAAAGAGAAGCCGCCGGGGCCTATGGCATGGTTACCATGTGTGTGGGTACCGGCCAAGGTGCCGCAGGAATATTTGAATACCTAGGATAAATTGAAATAAGAACGTTTAGAACATAAAATACTCCCCCAATGAGCAATACCACAACGACATCCGAAAATCTGCTGCGCGGCGGCCAATTTCTAATCAAAGAAAGCTTACCCAATGAGGTATTTACCCCAGAAGATTTCAGTCAAGAACAGCGGATGATGATTGAATCCGTCAAAGAATTTGTAGACCGAGAAATTTGGCCTCATAAAGCGCGTTTCGAACAAAAAGATTATGCGTTGACCTTAGAGGTCATGAAAAAAATTGGAGATCTCGGACTCCTCGGAGTCGCAGTTCCTGAAGCTTATGGTGGTCTTGGAATGGGTTTTGTAACCACGATGCTTGTTTGCGATTACATAAGCGGCTCCACAGGGTCTATCGCTACGGCATTTGGGGCCCATACAGGAATCGGCACCATGCCCATAACGCTCTATGGCACCGAGGAACAAAAACAAAAATATGTACCAAAATTAGCTACTGGGGAGTGGTTTGGGGCTTATTGCCTCACAGAACCTGGCGCAGGAAGTGATGCCAACAGTGGTAAAACTGAGGCAGTCATCAGCCCAGACGGCAGTCACTATATGATCAGTGGTCAAAAAATGTGGATTTCT
>CALJFV010000133.1 GCA_938074515.1 uncultured Flavobacteriaceae bacterium | reverse complement strand
GGATCAAGGAAAAATCTTTGGCAGGGTCTTTCATTTGATTGAAGGAAACAGAATTTACCAAAGCCAAGGTCGGCATATAACCAATCATATAACCCAAGACATAGGGATAAAAACTACCAAAATCAGTGGATTGATACATTTGATACATCAAAAAGGCTCCGATTAAGTGGAGCACCCCAAGGATGCGCTCAGCATTAAAAAATCGGTCAGCAATAAGTCCAATAATGAAGGGGGCGATTATGGCACCCCAGGATTGGGTAGAATAGGCCATCGCGGTTTCTGCACCGGTCGCTCCTAGATTGTTGCCTAAAAAAGTTCCCATGGTGACAAACCATCCTCCCCAAATAAAAAATTCGAGGAACATCATAAAGGAAAGCTGAAATCTTGTAGTATTCTTCATGGTCGTGCGGGTTAGTGTTGTTTATTCAAAAGATGCAAAGGTCCCATTGTTGCAGGGAATCAATTAATCAATACGGTTTCAATGAGTGATTTTGTTGCGGCCATGCCTGGGAATGGATCGGCGTCAGGCCCTTCGAACTCTACACCAATAAAGCCAGAAAATCCTGCGTCTCTTACTATATTTAAAATTCTTGGAAAATCCATTGTGGTTTCATTGCCCTCTGCGCCAAAGGCATAGGACTTAGCCGACACCCCTTGGGCGTAGGCCATGAGTTCTTCTATGCCTTGGTAACGGTCGTATTCCTCAACGCATGGTGCTCCCCATCGCTCGTCATTTTCACGGCGCAAACAGAAATTTCCAAAGTCAACTAAGGTGCCACAATTGTCCATAGCAACCCCTTCCATCACGCGACTCAGGAGTTTGGCGTCACTAGAATGTCCGCCATGGTTTTCCACCAAAACGGAGATGTTTTGATCGGCGGCATAAGTGCTCAGGGCTTTGAGTGAGCGCACAGAATTCGCGACCCAAGCCTCTGGATCAGACGCGCCAAAAAGATTCACACGAATGGCATGACAGCCTAAAAACGCAGCCGCATCGACCCATTTTTTGTGATTGTCCACAGCCTGTACAGTAATGCTCTCATCGTCCAAAGACAAATCGCCTTCGTCATCCACCATGATTAGCACATTAGTCATGCCTAATGAATCACTGCGCCGTTTTAACTCAGTTAAAACAGCATCGAGCCCTTGCTCTTTCATGGGATAATTGACATTGTCCCCCACGTAGAGGTGGTTCACGTATTCTAGTCCGGTATACCCTAAATCTTTAGCCACTGAGGCAAAATCCATGGGGTCGATAGTGCCGTCCCAGATTTGATTGTGAATGGACCACTGGGCCAAGGATATCTCAAAGTTTTGTTTTGGGGCCTCTGTTGTGGTCTCTTCAGATTTTTTCATGGTGTTTTGACAGCTCATCAGGGCAAATATTGCCCCTATGGCCAAAAGTTTTTTTTGTATCACGTTCGCGTAATTAATTGGTTGGTTGTTTAAACAGTCTTCTAAGATAAATGATTTTTTGCTGAGTTGGATTTAAAGAGAAGTCGTTGTCATTTATTTCCAATCGAAATCGTTTTCGTTCTTAAAACCAACATCATTCTGCCGGTATGGCTTGGTCAATCGGCAAAAAAAGAGGAAATTAGAACACTTGCTTTTAAAAAACTACAATTTAAGAGTAAACCAAGACCAACAAATTAAACAATCTAAATATGGCAAAACCGAACGAACAATTCGACGCAATCGTCGTGGGTTCAGGAATTAGTGGCGGATGGGCGGCTAAGGAGCTTTGTGAAAATGGCCTAAAAACGCTCGTTTTAGAGCGTGGGCGAATGGTAAAGCACATCGAAGACTATCCAACAGCAAATAAAGATCCCTGGGATTTTGAATTTAAAAATCGACGCACTGTGGCGCAGCAAGAGCGTCAGGTGAAACAAAACAGAACGGGTTACACCACGCGAGATGAATCCGCCCACTGGTTTGTTGATGACGTCATTCACCCGTACAATGAGGTAAAACGCTTTGACTGGATTCGAGGATATCATGTCGGAGGCCGTTCGATTATGTGGGGCCGCCAGTCGTATCGTTTGAGCGATATTGACTTTGAAGCCAACAAAAGAGAAGGGATTGCCGTAGATTGGCCGGTGCGCTATGCAGACATTGCCCCTTGGTATGACAAAGTTGAAGAATTTATCGGTGTAAGTGGAGAGGCTTTAGGCAAAGAAGTTCTGCCTGATGGGGTATTCTCCCCGCCGATGGAACTGAATTGTGCCGAACGTGATTTACGCGAAAAGATTGCCAATAGCTACGACGATGGTCGCGTATTGACTATCGGAAGAACCGCGCACCTCACCGGAGATAAGGCCCATGATGGCCGTTCAAACTGTGTCTATCGAAATCGTTGTATCCGCGGATGTCCTTTTGGGGGTTATTTCAGTAGTGTTTCTTCAACACTTCCTGCAGCGGAACGCACAGGAAATATGACACTGAGACCCAATTCAATTGTTCATGAAGTAATCTATGATCCGCAAACCCAGCGTGCTACGGGAGTTAAAGTCATTGATGCTGAAACAGGAGAAAACCTCGTGTTTAATGCTAAGGTTATTTTCTTGTGTGCTTCTGCCATTGCCACGGCTGGGATATTGTTACAATCCAAGAGCGAACGATTTCCAAATGGAATGGGGAACGATTCAGGAGAATTAGGGCGCAACATTATGGATCACCATTTCAAAGCGGGAGCGTTTGCTGAAGTTGATGGTTTTGAAGACCAATATTTCAAAGGGCGTCGTCCTAATGGGATTTATATTCCTCGATTCAGAAATATCGGTGGTGTGACTGACCAACCTAATTTCTTGCGCGGCTATGGTTATCAAGGGGGTGCTTCAAGAGGGACTTATGGAGATCAAATAGCCGAAATAGGTTATGGAGCAGAGCTTAAGGATCTCGTGAGTCACCCAGGAAAATGGAGTATGACCCTTATGGGCTTTGGCGAGTGCTTGCCCTACCATGATAATAAAATGGAACTCGATTACGACAAAAGAGATAAGTGGGGCTTGCCGACCTACACTTTTGATGTGGAGTGGAAGGAAAATGAGTGGGAAATGCGGAAAGACATGGTCCAGCAAGCTATGGAGATGCTCGAAATGGCGGGATATAAAAACATTCGCCCATGGGATGATCCAGGAGCGCCTGGCCTTGGAATTCACGAAATGGGAACCGCCCGTATGGGGAGAGACCCAAAAACGTCGGTGTTGAATGAGAATAATCAAATTCATAACGTGCCCAATGTGTATTGCACCGATGGTTCGTTTATGACCAGCGCGAGCTGTGTGAATCCTTCACTGACTTATATGGCTTTTACTGCGAGAGCCGCCAACCATGCCGTAAATCAACTTAAAAAGGAATCCTGATGAATAGAAGACAAGCTTTAAAGAACTTAGGATTGGGTGGTGGCGCTTTAGTGGCAACACCCGCCATTATTAGCCTGCTCCAAAGCTGTAGCTCTGGTTCAGGATATACCCCTGCGTTTTTATCGACAGCCGAAGCCAAGGCTTTGAAAGAAATGGTCGGATTGATCATTCCTACAGATCTAGAGGTCCCTGGGGCCGTGGATGTAGGGGTTCATCAATTTATCGATCTTTATTGGGATCAGGTGTTGCCTACAGATGAGCAAGTGCCTGCTTTAGAGGATGAGTTTACTCAGTATTCTGCATCGGCAAGACAAAGTGAAATCCGCAAAGGATTTGCTGCCTTGGCCCGCGTTTTAGAACGTGATCATCAAAAGGATTTTGACAGCGCAGACACGCAAACTTATGATGCGTTACTGGCGCATTATCTGAAAGTAGATAAGGCTCAGGCTGATCAGTGGTCTAAGGACTTGTGGGAGTATCGAGACGCCCTTGAAACTGATCCACAAGCTTCAGCCTCAGACGACGCTATGGCCAATGCCTTGATTCACGATGTGCGCGGCATGACCATATGGACCTGGACCCAAACGCAAGAAATAGGAGAAAACTTTTTATGGTATGATCCCGTTCCTGGCGTCTACCAAGGATGCTTGCCTACTTCAGAGGCAGGCAACGGAAAAGTTATGTCATTATAAGGCAAACTGAATATTTCATAATGTAAAAAACCCGCCAGTATGGCGGGTTTTTTTATGGGTTGGGTTCTGATGGTTTACTCAGTTACGGTCAGTGTCCCGCGCATCATGGCAGAGTGGCCAGGAAAACTGCAGATGAAGTCGTATGTGCCTGGCTCGGGCGCATCAAAGGTAATTACATCAGTTTGGCCTCCACCAAGCATTTGGGTGTGAGCGATGACTTGAACGCCATCATTTGGAATCCAATCGCCAGATTCTCCAACTGCGGCCGCTTCATTTGCAAAACCAGTAATATCTGTCCCAGGCTTTAGGAGCACAAAATTATGCCCCATCACCCTTTTGTCTAGTTGACCGACATGACGGAAGGTCAGAGTGATTTTCTCGCCAGATTTGGCCATGAGTTCATTTTTGTCGAATTGCATCATGTCATTGCCACTTAGCGCCAAAGTAGTTCCCATTGTTGGGGCCCCTGTTTGGGCATTGTTTTGCCCGATTTTAAGGGTTGGTTTTTCTTCTTTTTTTGTATCACCACAGCTTCCTAGGATTAGTGCTATGGCCGTTGCGATTAAATAAGTTCTCATATCATGATTTATATTAGGCCAGCTGGGCCGTGAAAAATTCGCTTACTCTAGTTTCATTATAATAAGGACCTGAAGGAGTGCAAAAGCCAACATGGCCCCCATATTTTGGGGCCTCAAGATAAATGTTTTTTGAGTGTTGCGCAAGACTTGTGGGCAGGCACATTGGAGAGAGAAAAGAATCGTTTTGGGCGTTGAGAATCAGGACGGACTGATGAACCGTAGCAAGGGTACTGATCGGGCTATTTTTTTGGTAATAATCTTCTGCGTTTAAGTAGCCGTGTGCCGGAGCGGTGTATAGATTATCAAAATCTTTCAGGGATTTCATGGCGTTAGGGGCGTCCACAGATAAATCCATAGGGAAGGCCCGTTGTTTTTGACGATATTTGACTTTTAGGGTAGATAAAAAGACCCTCTGGTAGGCCCTATTGTCCCATTGGGATAATCGCTCTATTGATCCTTTTAAATCTAGAGGAGTTGATACGGCAGCAGCCCCATGAATTTGTTGATAATCACCATTTTTTGCTCCCAGATAATTAAGCAAAAGACTCCCTCCTAAACTGAAACCGACGGCAAAAATTCGATGATATCGATTTAACGTGACAACATAAGACACAACTTGATCCAAGTCTTCCGTTTTCCCCGCATTGTAACTCTGTAGCTTAAGGTTTGGCACCCCTGAGCACCCGCGAAAATTCATTGCACACACATCAAATCCAGCAGCCAACAAAGTATTGGCCTGTCCACGGACATAAGAGCGTTGGGCATTTCCTTCTAAGCCGTGGAGCAAGATCACTACGGATTTGGGATTTCCGACGGGCGTATTTATGGCATAAGACCAATCTAAGTCTAAAAAATCACCGTCGCTTAAAGACAAGCGATCTCGCTGAAACTCCAGAATTGGAGCACGTCTTATTATCGCTGAGTAAATCGTTGAAAAATGGCCGTTTTTAAACCATCCTTTAGGATGATATTGGGCGTCAACTATGGGCATTAGATTAATTTAATGAGCGTCAAATTTAGTTAATTGCGGGGCAATTTAGCGCTCTTTAATAGGCTCATTTTTGCGCAATCTACGTTTTTGACTGCTCAAATATACCCCTGTAAAAATCATCAATGCAGTAACACAACGCAAGGGGGTAAGTTGATCTACGCCAACCCACAGAGCGACCCCCGTAGCGACTACGGGTTGGAGATAAATAAACGCCCCTATGGTCGAAGGACTCAAATGCTTCAGGGCATAAATATTGAATAAATAAGTCAGCACCGTAGTGCCTAGAACCACAAAAGTCAATTGACCAATGACCAACGGACTCAGCTGTGTCCAAGCCACTTGAATAAATTCTTGATAACCCAAAGGGAGATTAATCAATACTGCGACACTAAAAAAGTAGCGCATCAAAGTAAGGACGTGATATTTCGTAGTAAGCGGTTTGACAATGATTAAATAAACAGAATACGACAAGGCATTCATGACGAAGTAAAAGTTGCCCAAAGGAATATTGGGCGCATTTAATTGTTGGGGAACATCGAGTAAAATGAGACCCATAGCGCCTGCAAGCCCGAGAAAAATCCCTAAAGTTTTTTGCCAAACAATACGTTCTTTTAAAAACAACCGTCCCAGAATAAGCAGGATCACAGGAACGATGGTAATGACTACCGAGGAGTTAATTGGGGTGGACAGCGCCAGACCCTTGAAAAAAGAGGTCATGTTTAAAGACATCCCGAAAAACGCACACAAAAGTAGAAGCCCCCAGTCTTTGCGCGCTAGACGTTCCTTTGGGCCAAATAGAGATAAAACCCAAAAGGCAATAGCCGCTCCAACAACCCTCAATAGGATGAAGCCATGTGGTTCAATAACCTGGGGCATAAGTCCTTTGGCGATAGTGTGGTTTATCCCATAAATCACGCCAGCTGCTGTTGCAGCCATTAGGGCTAAAGTTCTATGAGAATAAACAGATTTAGCCACCAGCGTGAATGGTCTTGTTCGCGAGCTCAACCGTCGCTTTAGACGATCCAATAAAGATTTGATCGTCCCAAATCAAGACCGGTCGTTTTAAAAAAGTGTAGTGCTCCAAGAGTAATGCTTTAAAACGCGTTTCGTCTAATTGCTCCTCAGCCAGTTGGCGTTCTTGAAATAATTTGGCCCTTCTGCTAAATAAAGACTCATAGCTTTTTGAGCGTTGATGCATGTGGTCCAAATCCGCTAATGTAAGGGGATTACTTTTTACATCCTGAAGCACAAAGTCCCTAGGCAGATCCCATTGTTTCAAAATGCGCTTACAAGTGCTGCAACTACTTAAGTAATAGAGTTTTTTCATGTCTTTTGTATTTATGGGCTCAACTGAACGTGTTTTTTGGTGTTGATTAATTTCTTGCCCTGAGGCAAAATCAATTGGCCGGTCAATTCCATTATCAATATGGTGTCGCCTTGGATCACAGGGGTTATATTTAATTGACCATTGTAGGATTCTGCGGCCTGAAGCTCTGTTTTATAATCTAAGCCCACCCAGAGATATTGATCAATACTCTCTTCAATACTCAGCCCAAAATTGGGGCGATCGCTCCCCAAATACAGGGCGTCAATAATGAGACTATCCCTGATTTTATTCAGACGGCTAAGGCCTATCGAATCTCGACTTTCAAAATTCGGGAAAGAGATCGTTAAGTCTGGACAAACACGCCCTTTACAAATGTCTTGCTCTTGAGCACTTTTGTCTAACACTGCCCATGAAATGTAAGGGTGATCCCCACAACCAATAAGGGTTATGGCAGACCAAAGGCCCCAAAAATAACGTTTTACATTCACTGAGTAAAAATACAATTGTTTTCTCTTTGACTTGTTTTTTGATTGACTTTGGAATCCCTTACTTTTGTCTAAAGAAACGAAGACGATGAAATTTAACACCAAAGCCATTCATGGAGGGCAAAAACATGATCCAGCCTACGGCGCTGTCATGCCTCCGATTTATCAAACCTCGACCTACGCGCAAAGCACTCCAGGCGGGCATAAGGGATTCGAGTACTCGCGCACCCATAATCCGACTCGGGCCGCTTTGGAGGCGGCTTTGGCCAGTATAGAAGACGGTAATTACGGATTGGCTTTTGGCAGTGGGCTCGCGGCTATTGATGCGGTGATGAAACTCCTAAGTCCCGGCGACGAGGTTATTTCTACAAACGATCTTTATGGAGGAACCTACCGTCTCTTTACCAAAATATTTGAGCGGTTTGGCATTAAATTTCATTTTGTTGGGATGTCTGATGTTTCTGCTATTGAGGCAAAGATTAACCAGAATACTAAATTGATTTGGGTAGAGACCCCCACCAACCCGATGATGAATGTTGTGGATATAGTCGCTTGTGCGGCCATCGCTAAAAAGCACCAAGTCCTTTTGGCAGTAGACAATACTTTTGCCACGCCTTATTTGCAACAACCATTGAATTTAGGGGCGGATATCGTGATGCACAGCGCCACTAAATATCTTGGAGGCCATAGTGATGTAGTGATGGGCGCTCTTGTGGCGCGTGATCATGCCCTGGCTGAGCGCCTGTATTTTATTCAAAATGCCAGCGGCGCTGTTTGCGGGCCTCAAGATAGTTTTTTAGTGTTGCGCGGGATTAAAACTCTTCATGTGCGTATGCAACGTCATTGTGAAAATGGACGTGCAGTGGCCGAGTATTTAAAAAGTCATCCAGCGGTAGAAAAGGTTTATTGGCCTGGTTTTGAAGATCATCCAAATCATGAGATCGCAAGGAGTCAAATGCGCGATTTTGGAGG
>CALJFV010000132.1 GCA_938074515.1 uncultured Flavobacteriaceae bacterium | reverse complement strand
GTATTTGTTTTTGAATTTGTCAATACGACCAGCGGTATCAACCAATTTGTGTTTCCCGGTATAATACGGGTGAGAGCTGCGAGAAATCTCCAGTTTGACAAGTGGGTATTCTACACCATCAACCTCTAGAGTTTCCTTCGTGTCGGCGGTAGATTTAGTTAAAAATACGTCCTCATTTGACATATCCTTAAACGCAACTAATCTGTAATTTTCTGGATGAATTCCCTTTTTCATGATGCTTCTTATTTGATAAACTCTCACGGCAAAACGTATTTTTTCGCCGTATAAGCGGGGGCAAATTTAATGATAAATTGCAATTCAGCAATAGTTAATGCGATTTTTTCTAGAAAAAAAGCCGTTTCGTTTTAGTACATTTGTTTCACAAACCGAACCCTTAAATTCAATAAAATGTCAGAAGCACTTTCTCCAAAAAAAAATGCGATTAATCATGGTGTGATTCTAGGGCTAATGTTGGCTCTGAGTACGACTATAATTTATGCATTCAATACAGAACTCTTCACCAAATGGTGGATCAGTATATTAAACCTACTATTGGTTGTGGTGATGGCCATTATTGCTACAGCCAAGTCCAAAGGTATTTTAGACGGGTTTATTAGTTTTAAGGAGGCGTTTTCGACCTACTTCATTACATGCGCTGTTGGCTTAGCTATAAGCACTGCTGCTGGGATATTGATCTTCAACATAGTCGATCCTGAATTGGCACAATACCTCAACGAGCGAATTATAGAAATCTCTCAAGAATTTATGTTAAAAATGGGAGCGCCAAAGGCTGAAATAGATAAAGCGATGGCAGAATTGGCCAAAACAGACAATTTCTCTTTAGTGAACCTGGGAAAGTCGTATTTTTCATCTCTCATTTTTCAAGCAGTTATTGGCTTATTAATCGGACTTATTTTTAAGAAAAAAGATCCAGCTGCAATCGACTAATAAAACTGCGGTTTGCGGTCCGCACTGCTCATTCATGGAACTCTCAATCGTCATCCCATTACTTAACGAAGCCGAATCACTAGGTGAACTGCATCAATGGATCACGGAATCACTTACAGGGATCATAAAAGATTATGAACTGATCTTTATTGACGATGGTAGCCAGGACAATTCATGGGAGACCATTACTCAATTGGCCTCTCGAGACCATCGGGTTAAGGGCCTAAGATTTCTAAAAAACTTTGGGAAATCACAAGCGCTACATGCAGGCTTTGCGCGGGCTAAAGGAACCTACGTAGTCACCATGGACGCAGACTTGCAAGACAATCCTCAGGAAATACCCCATCTTATTGAAATGTTGCGTTCCCAAGACTTTGACATGGTCTCAGGCTGGAAAAAAAAGCGTTACGATTCCTATTTCGGAAAAAACCTCCCCTCGAAGCTGTTTAATTTTGCCGCGCGCAAAACCTCAGGAGTCGGTTTAAATGACTTTAATTGCGGCCTTAAAGCCTATAAAAATGAAGTCGTTCAAGCCATTGAGGTAACCGGAGAAATGCATCGCTATATTCCAGTACTGGCCAGTAATGCCGGCTTCAAGCGTATTGGAGAACGCGTGGTCCAACATCAAGCCCGTAAATACGGGCATACTAAATTTGGCTCCGAACGTTTTTTAAGGGGCTTTTTAGATTTAATCACCATTTCCTTTATCTCTCGTTTTGGCAAAAGGCCCATGCACTTATTTGGGGCTTGGGGAGCTCTGATGTTGACCCTTGGGTTTTTCTTTGCCGCTTATTTAGGGGTCGATAAATTAATCCTCAATCCTACAGGACGCCTGATAACAGAGCGACCACAGTTTTATATTGCGCTTACCGCTATGATTTTAGGAGGACAATTTTTTATTGCTGGATTTTTAGGAGAACTTATTTTACGCAGTAAACAATCTACACCGAACTATCGTATTAAAGAATCCTTAAACCTGGAGTAAATGGCGGGATATTCCCTATTTTTGCCCTATCTATCGATAACTTGAACTCATTTCCGTGATTACAGACGCCCTTTTATCGAAGGCTCAAAACTGGTTGAAGCCACTTTTTGACCAAAACACCCAGGCCGCTATTCAAAATCTCATTGATGGCCCAAAGGAAGCACTAGAAGATGCCTTTTACACTTCTTTGGCCTTTGGCACAGGGGGAATGCGCGGCATAATGGGGGTCGGAGATAACAGAATCAACAAATATACTTTGGGTAAAGCCACTCAAGGACTCAGTAATCATTTAAAGAAAGAATTTTCAGAGGAATCTCTGAGTGTTGTCATTGCCTATGATTGCCGACATCAAAGCGATACCTTGGCCCAAACGGTAGCTGAAGTTTTTTCTGCCAATGGCATCCAGGTTAAATTATTTTCATCCCTGCGCCCCACCCCAGAACTTTCTTTTGCGGTACGCCACCTAAATTGTCATTGTGGAATTGTCCTTACCGCATCGCATAATCCACCAGAGTACAATGGTTATAAAGTCTATTGGCAAGATGGAGGGCAACTGGTGCCGCCACAAGACAGTGCGATAATTAAAGAAATCAATTCCTTAGACTACCAGCATATTCGCTTTGATCCTGATCATAGCTTGATTGAGCGCATAGACCATGAAGTTGATCAGGCCTTTATTAAAGCTTCATTAAGTGCTGTTCCGAAACATGCCAGTAACAAAGACCGCTCTGCATTAGGTGTGGTTTTTACACCACTTCACGGAACCTCTGTAACCATGATTCCACCCGTATTGGCTGCTGCGGGTTTTGAACACGTCCATATTGTTCAAGAACAAGCCACCCCTGACGGCAACTTTCCCACCGTTAGCTCTCCTAACCCAGAAGAGCCCCAAGCCCTTCAAATGGCGATGGATCAAGCGCTTGAATTTGGTGCAGACCTTGTCATAGGAACAGATCCTGATTGTGACCGCCTGGGGATTGCCGTGCGAAACAATCAAGGTGAATTAACCTTACTCAATGGCAATCAAGCCATGGTGATCAAAACACACTTTTTACTCGATCGGTTACCAGTGGATCAAAAAAACAAAAAGAGCTTTATTGCCTCTACCATTGTCTCAACCCCCATGATGCGTTTGCTTGCAGATGATTTTGGCGTCGATTACAAAGAGGGCCTTACGGGCTTTAAGTGGATTGCCAAAATGGTCAAAGATTTTCCTGAGCAAAACTTTATCGGTGGTGGTGAAGAAAGTTTTGGTTATATGGTGGGCGACTTTGTACGCGATAAAGACGCAGTAACCGCGAGTTTACTAATCTGTGAAATTGCCGCCTACCTCAATGGTAATGGTTCCTCGGTTTGGGATTATCTTCAAGAAATTTATCAGCGTTATGGTTATTTTGAAGAAGCACTCATATCTCAGGTCAAAAAAGGCAGACAAGGCGCTGAAGAAATAAAGGCCATAATGACAGCCTTTCGTGAACAACCACCAAAATCAATCGCTGGAAGTCCCGTCATTAAAATAGAAGATTATCAAGATCAAAAGGTATTTGACGTAACCACTAATCAGCAAACCCCAATCGATCTACCCGCCTCGAATGTCCTTATTTTTTACACCGAAAATGGGGCGAAAATCGCAGCCCGACCCAGTGGCACTGAGCCAAAAATAAAATATTATATTAGTGTTACTGCAGCAACAAAAGCGGCATTGTCTCCACAAATTGAGTCGATTAAAAAAGACCTAAACCTCATTTAATGAAATACTTCCGAAGTATTATACACTTTGCCAAACCTTATATGGGTTATGCTTGGTTAAATATAATTGCCAACGTCTTTTATGCGCTCTTTGGGACTTTAGCCTTTGTGTCTTTGATGCCTATGCTTAAAGTTCTTTTTCAAAATGCTACCAAAGTATCGATTAAACCAGAGTTTCAAGGCTTAGGAAACATCGGGCAGTATGGTGAAGACCTCATGAATTACTACATTACCCAGCAAATTGAAACGCAGGGGGAACTCTATGCTTTATCCTGGATGATTGCCTTGGTCATCAGTACATTTCTTTTGAAAAATTTATTTGGATACACCGCGATGTATTTTATTACTTTTCTCAG
>CALJFV010000131.1 GCA_938074515.1 uncultured Flavobacteriaceae bacterium | reverse complement strand
AAGCCCTGCGCATCGCCGCCCGCGTGCAAGAGGCAGAGATTGTGGATTACACTGCTGGCCCGATTTTTATGGATGGTAAAGCCAAAGGCGCCCACCAATGGCTCATTGAATTTAAAACACCCCCAAAAAACCTCGAGGTCTTTGGTCAAATCCTGGATAAAGCACTTCAGGATCTGAACTCCGATTATGAGGCCAAACGCGCTGGAAACATTACTTTGAATCCACCACAGATTGTTTCAGTGCGACCCAAACTATTTTACGACTGGCTCAAGAGCAAAGAAAAACTGGGTGGTCAACACAAAGTTCCACGACTGTCTAATAGGAGAAATTTTATAGAGGAGCTTTTGGAATTAAACTCTTAAGAAACCGCCCTCAAAGTATTGAGGGTGTCAGGGCTCAAATGACGCTGCACAAAGTCTAAATCCACTTCGAGCTCTAGGGTTTCAGAACCCGGTAGGTCAAACATGGCATCGGTCAATACCGTCTCGCACAAGGAGCGCAATCCGCGAGCTCCTAAGGCGTATTCCACGGCCTGGGTTACGATATAATCCAGGGCTTCATCGGTAAAGTTTAGCTTGATCTGATCCATCTCAAACAATTTGATGTATTGTTTGATGATGGCGTTTTTAGGCTCGGTCAGAATGGCGCGCAAAGCCTCGGCGTCTAAAGGTTTCATGTAAGTCAGCACAGGCAATCGCCCAATGATCTCAGGAATCAGCCCGAAATCCTTGAGGTCTTTTGGCGTGACAAAAGAGAGTAATTCGTGGTCCGTACCCGTTTGTTTTTTTGAGGCACTGAACCCCACGGCCTGACGATTTAGCCTTTTAGATATATGCCGCTCGATGCCATCGAAGGCGCCACCGGCGATAAACAAAATATGCTCTGTATTGACTTCAATAAACTTCTGATCCGGATGCTTGCGTCCGCCTTTTGGGGGCACGTTTACTACGGTGCCTTCCAGGAGTTTTAACAGGGCCTGTTGCACCCCTTCCCCACTGACATCACGGGTGATGCTTGGGTTGTCGCTTTTTCGGGCAATTTTATCGATCTCATCGATAAACACTATCCCTTTTTCTGCTTTGTCTAAATCGTAATCCGCGGCTTGCAGAAGGCGAGTCAAAATGCTCTCCACATCCTCCCCTACATAACCAGCCTCAGTCAAAACCGTGGCATCGACAATGGCCAAAGGCACATTGAGCATCTTGGCAATGGTTTTGGCCATAAGGGTTTTACCGGTACCGGTCTGCCCCACGATGATGATATTGCTCTTTTGGATTTCAATCGATTGATCGTCTTCAGGCTGAAGTAATCTTTTGTAGTGATTGTAAACGGCTACAGAAATGACCTTTTTGGTTTGCTCTTGTCCGATCACATAGTCATCCAAAAAAGCCTTAATTTGCTTTGGCTTTTTAAGCATCACTTCTCCATCGAGTCCTTGTTGCTGTTCGTGTTTGTGTTCTTGCAGCACTATGCCATGGGCTTGCTCAATACACTCATCGCAAATATGGGCTGAATTACCGGCAATCAGCAGATTGGTTTCTGGCTTTTTACGCCCACAAAAAGAACAAGACAAAACTTCTTTAGTCATGATTATTTGGTTTTGTCCCGCGTCAAGATTTCGTCAATCATGCCATATTCCAAGGCCTTGTCTGACTTCATCCAGTAGTCGCGATCACTGTCTTTATGGACTTTTTCTACTTTTTGGCCTGTATGATGTGCAATAATGGCATAAAGTTCATCGCGAAGCGTCAAAATCTCCTTAGCAGTAATTTCAATATCACTGGCCTGTCCTTGAGCTCCGCCCATCGGCTGGTGGATCATCACTCTAGAGTGGGTCAATCCACTGCGCTTGCCTGCCGCTCCCGCACAAAGTAAGACCGCCCCCATAGAGGCCGCCATACCCGTACAAATGGTGGCTACATCTGGCTTAATGAATTGCATGGTATCATAAATTCCCAGGCCAGCATAAACACTTCCGCCTGGAGAGTTTATGTAAATTTGAATGTCCTTGCTCGAATCCACACTCTCTAAAAAGAGCAGTTGAGCCTGTACGATGTTGGCCACTTGATCATTAATTCCTGTTCCTAAAAAAATAATACGATCCATCATCAAACGCGAAAACACATCGAATATCGCGATGTTCATCTGGCGTTCCTCAATAATGTTTGGGGTCAGCCCCACTGGGGTCATACTGCTGACAATTTTATCGTAATACGTACTGCTAATGCCTTGATCTTTAATGGCAAATTTTTTAAATTCTTCTGCGTAGTTCATGATGCAATCTCTAGTGTTATATAGGAGAAAAAAAGCGTTGAAATTTTCAGGATCAACGCTTTAAAGATAAGTATTTTCACTGAGCATTAGGCGTAGGCCTGCTTGATGAATTCCTCGTAATTTACTTTTTTGGTTTTTAGTTTGGCATTGGCTTTAAAGAAGGCCAAAAGATTTTTGGTGTTGAGTTGTTCACTCATGCGGCGTACTTCATCTTCATTACTCATGATGCGTGCCACAATTCCGGTAACTTCTTCGTCAGAGGGATTTGGGTGCCCGTACTGCATCATTTGCATTTTGATCATCTCATTGGCATAGGCGTTCAGGTCCTCAAACTTCAACTGCAACTCTTCATGCTCTTCTCGCAACTTACCTTCAATTAACTGATAGCGCAAGCCTTTAACACTGCGCTCGTATTCCGCCTCAGCCTCTTCTTGAGTTAATTTTGCTTCGCCCGTACTTTGAATCCATCGTTTTAGAAAATCTTCTGGCAGATCAAATTTTGTATTTTCGATCAAGGTGTCGATGACGTCATTCAAAAGCTTCTGATCACTCTGTTGCACAAACTGGCGCTCTGCATCTTCTTTGATTTTTTCTTTAAGCTCTTTTTCTGAACTGACATTTCCAGGACCAAAAAGCTTGTCAAACAATTCTTGATTGAGTTCTGCTTTTTCTCTTTGGTTAATTTCAGAAATTGTAAAAACAACGTCCGTTTTGAGATTTTTTGCTTTGTCAGCGTCAATTCCTAACATACGCTCCAAATCTCTTTGCTCTTTGAAAAGGCCTTTAGTATTTAAGGTCACTTGAGTACCCACCCCAACACCGACAAGAGCCTCGCGTTGTTTTTTACTGCCGATCAATTCCAAATCAAAAGTCGCTTTGTGGTCAATCCCATCATCTTCACTAAAGAATGTTCCCGTAAGTTCGTCACCGGCCTCAGCTTTATCCTTGGCAATCAACTTTCCGTACTGGTTGCGAATCGTCTTAATTTGATTCTCGATCATGGCTTTATCTGCCTCGATTTGATAATGCACGGTAGCCTTTTTGGCTACATCAACTGTAAACTCAGGCGCAAGACCTAATTCAAATTCAAAACTAAAGTCTTCTTGGCCCCAGTCAATTTCTACTTCATTTTTTGGCAATGGATTTCCTAGAATGTCGATTTCCTCTTTTTTGAGGTATTCATTCAACTTCTCTTGAAGTAATTTATTTACTTCTTCTACAAGAACAGCCTTTCCAAATTGTTTTTTCACCATACCCATAGGGATATGGCCCTTTCTAAATCCAGGAATATTGGCATTTTTCTTGTAATTTGACAAAACCTTTTCCACCTGATCTTTATAATCTGCGGCTTTGATATTCACGGTAATTACCGCATTAAGTTTGTCAATGTTCTTTCTGTTGATTTCCATGTGGTTTACGCCTTAAAAATAGGTGGCAAAAGTAATTCTTTTCAGCTTATCCTACAAGATTTGTCCTTAGGGATTTGCAAGGGACTTGTTGTCCGCTTAGCCTTGGATAAAAGCAAGAAATGCGGCCAGAAAATCTTTTGGATTTTCAGCGTGCAGCCAATGGCCCGCTCGCGGGATCTCAATAAGTTTTGATTGAGGAAAATGACGCGTTATGCCCGCCTGATCCTCAGGCAAAATATATGCCGATTTGGCCCCTTTGAGAAATAGTGTTGGTCCCTCAAAAATAGCAGCGGCCGATAATGCTGCGCCGATTTGATCAGCATTTTCAGTCAATGAAATCAGGTTTATCCTCAGCCCCAATTGTTCTGGCTGTTTCCAGTAAAGATTTTTTAATAGAAATTGTCGGATTCCCGGCTCTGAGATGTATTCAGAAAGAAGATCATCAGCCTGTTTACGCGAAGTCGGCACACTTTGCGCCAAATAGTTCAAGGCCTTTAATATAGCTTGATGGTGGGGTGGGTATTCTTTTGGCCCAATATCTGCCACAGCCAAATGACGCACAGATTCAGGATATTGGGTCGCAAAATTCATTGCCGTTTTACCGCCCATGGAGTGTCCCAATAATACAACACGATCTAATCCTTGATGATCTAAATATTCCTTTAAATCTTGAGTAAGAAGCTGGTAATTAAATTCAGGATGATGAAAACTTCTGCCGTGATTTCGCTGATCTACCAAATGCACCTGAAAGCCTTCTTGGGCCATATTCATCGCCAAAGACTTCCAATTATCGCCCATACCTAAAAATCCGTGCAAAATTATTACGGGCCGTCCTTCACCAACGATATTGCTGTTTAAGATCAAGGAGCAAGCTTTTTTAAATAAGACTGAATAACCGTTTCTAGACCCTGGTACAAGGCCTCACAAATTAGGGCGTGACCGATAGAAACCTCGGCCAAATTCGGAACATTTTTAGCAAAGTATTCGATATTTTCCAAAGAAAGATCGTGACCAGCATTTATCCCGAGCCCTAATTCATGAGCTAAAGTGGCCGCCGCCGCATAGGGCGCAACAGCCTTTTCAGGGTTTAGGGAATATTGATGGGCGTAGGCTTCGGTGTAAAGTTCAATCCGGTCTGTACCGCACGCAGCAGCACCTTCGATCATTTTTAAGTCTGGGGCCACAAATATTGAGGTGCGCACGCCAATATTCTTACATCCAGCAATAATCTCTTTTAGTCGCTCTTGATTTTTTATGGTGTCCCACCCCGCATTGGAAGTTATCGCATCATCCGCGTCAGGGACTAAGGTAACCTGATCAGGGCGCAATTTCTCGACAAGTCCCAGAAATTTAGATTGAGGATTACCTTCGATATTGAATTCCGTATACACAACAGGTTTAAGGTCCACGGCATCCTGATAACGAATATGTCGCTGGTCAGGACGCGGATGAATGGTGATGCCTTGTGCCCCATATTTTTGCGCATCGATGGCTACTTGAATTACATCGGGGACATTACCGCCACGAGCATTACGCAGGGTAGCGATTTTATTGATATTTACACTGAGTCGGGTCATAGCAATTTAATGAATGGCAAAAATACAAACTTGATCAGGGAAAAAAGCGGCTAAATTTGAGTAATTTGCAGAAAAATTACCCCATGGACTGTACAAATTTTATTATCAATGATCACAAGCCTTTTGCGCTTGAAGATAAATTGATTGATGTCCGCGAAACACTCAGTCACTGCTCTTTGTCTCATGTTTTGGTCACTAGAGAGGCACAATATTTAGGGGCACTTTCTGAAACAGATGCGCTTTGTCTTGATCCAAATATGACGTTAAATGAAGTGCAATATGCCCTAAGCCGTTTTTTTGTGCGCGCTCAAAATTCATGGTTCGAAATACTCGAGGCTTTTGCGCAACACCAAACCAACATCATGCCCGTTGTCGATGAGCAAGGCGGCTATGTCGGCTATTACGAACTTAGTGATATTATGCATTTATTTCACAACACACCGTTTTTGTCGGCAGAAGGAGTGGTTTTAATTGTGGGGCGAAAGACCAATGAATATTCTTTGGCAGAACTCACCCAAATTATTGAATCCAACGGTGGTCATTTATTGGGTGCGTTTGTCTCAGAGCAGAACAATGACCTGACCCAAGTGACCTTAAAAGTATCCTCTGAAACCATCACGATTTGTATCGAAGCCCTCAGACGCTATGGGTTTGACATTATTTCAGTTCATGAAAAAGACAGCACCCTGAATCAGCTCAAAGAGCGCTCTGAATATCTTGACAAATACCTGAACATTTAAATCGCTTCAGAATCATGACACGCGTTGCTGTATTTGGTCAATTTTATCACAAAGGCTCTGAACATTTTATTGAGGTGATACTCGACACCCTTTTTGCCCAAAATATAAAAGTGTGCATGATCCGTGAACTCTGGGATTTACTCGAAACACATCGAATCACCATGGCGCATGCCCAGCGCATCGAAATTATCGATGCCCCAGATGAGCACTTGGATTTCTTTATTAGCGTTGGGGGTGATGGCACTATGTTAAAAGCGGTGACCTATGTCCGTGACATGAATATCCCTGTGGTTGGGATCAATACGGGCCGATTAGGCTTTCTCTCTACAATTCCAAAAGAAGCCATTGCCGACCAACTCACTCAATTAATATCAGGCGCCTATCGCATTAGCGAACGCACGCTGATAGAGGTGTATACAAAGGGATTAACCAGTCCTGAAAGTGATTTAAATTTTGCCTTAAATGAAGTCTCGATAAACAGAAAAGACTCTACTTCAATGATTCGCGTGGATGTTTGGGTCGATCAAGAGCATCTTAACACCTATTGGAGCGACGGCCTCATTGTTGCGACACCCACGGGCTCAACAGGCTATAGTCTCAGTTGTGGTGGCCCGA
>CALJFV010000130.1 GCA_938074515.1 uncultured Flavobacteriaceae bacterium | reverse complement strand
GCGTAAAAGTTGTGACCAACGTTGTGACCAAAATAGAACAGCCCCAAGCAGCTCCAAGCAGTCCCAAGCAGTTGCAACTTCTAGACAGTCGCAAAAAACTATATCGCGCAGTGTGTTGTACGGTTGTATGAGGAGTAAGCGCGTTTAAAAGGCATAGTCGCGTTGACGACAACTTCTATAGATTGAGTCGTTTGTCCAGCTCCAAAAAAATAGGATTATTCTCCGCCCGCTGACCCGCCTCCTCAAACAATCGTCTTACCTCCTCTAAAGTCTCCCGCGCAGCATCTCGGTCATTTGTCTGATAAAGAAAGACGGCATACTCAAGATGAGTGAGCGGATTATCTTTATCCACATCAATTGCCTGCTTAAATGTTTTGTTCGCCTCGTCCACCTTACCGATGGATATGTTTTGTCTCGCCATCAACAAAGGCGCCTGGGGGTTGTTGGGTTCTACTTGAATCGCACGGTTAAGAAATGATTCAGCTTGTTCGAACAGACCCTGTTTTTGGGAAATAATTGCGTTGTTGATTAAGTAGTCGTAGTTGTCGGGCCTTGCCCGCAGGGCTTTTGCGAATGCCTCCTGCGCTTGGGACAAGGAGCGCGGGGCAAGAATTGTGCCCATCGCGTTATACAAGATCCCAAGCTTTACCAAATCAATTCTCGGATCGGGCCTACTATCAAAAGCCTCAAAATCAGCCAGCGCTTTCTGTGTTTTACCCTCTTTATAAAGCAGTGCACCGCGCATCGCATTGGAGAACGTCGCGGTCTGATGATTAAGATTTTTGCTCCAAATCGATACTGTGCTTTGCCAGTGCGGGATCTGATTGGCCGTTACCGCTAAAAAACAGATCCCAAGGATACAGCCGCTATAAAACCCAAGACGGGCCGCAATCTTTCTTCCCGCAGGCCAAAGGGCGGCTAGCGCAACAAGCGCTCCGAGGGTTGACAAATAGCCGTATCGATCAGCATAGGGCCCTAAAAAGGCAGAAAACGTGACGGTGTGAAGAAGCGTATTTGCAAACAAAAAACCGACGCCAAAAACCATTAATTTGTTTGCCCTAAAACAAAAGACGAGGATCGCGAGCCCGCCCAAAATAGGCCATGCAACGTAGTGAATCCAAGAGAGTTCAAGCGGCCAGTCGTAAACCACGCTCAGGCCGACAGGGGCTAAGAGTTTCAAAGGATAGAAAAGAATCTGTGAGGCAATCAGCCAGGCCTGGTCATACGGCAACAGGGGCATGCCGGCATGGCCTGATCGAAAGCTCAGGGCGATAAACCCGAAAAACAAAGCAGCAACGATAAACGGGGCCTTTGCAAGAGAAAGCTTGACATCAGTCGGATTTCTGTCGGCTAGATAATCCAGCACGGGCAGAATTAACACCGCAGGAAGGATCAAGACCTTGCAAAATCCGCCGGCGATGAATGCGAGAAGAGAAAGGCTGTAGGATTTTTTTGAATTATCTTGGAGCCAGCGGAGATAAAAAATAAACGTTAGCAGAAAAAAGCTGCTGAACATCAGAGTGCTTCGGGCAGACAGCCATACGACGGCTTCGACCTTCAGGGGATGAACTGCAAACAGAAGCGCGATGATGCCGGCCGTCGCTGTACTCGCGAAAAGTCTTCTGCAGAGCAGTAGTACCAATAACGAGTTCAGGATATGAAGCAGGATATTAAAAAGGTGCTGGGAGAATGTATCCTGGACACCAAAGACGTTCACCAATGCCGCAAAAGTAATCGAGGTCAGTGGTTGGTACATGCCCACCACCGAAGAGAAAAACATCTCCTCTACACTGCGCAGAGTCCACTCAATCACCAACGGGTTTTCGAAAACTTGTCCGCCGTCATCGATCTCGATATAGCCGTATTCGAGGGCGGGCCAGTACAACAAAAGCACTGCTAGACCAATAAGGATTGCCCATGCGCTTGTGTGTTCAATTAACGACCGGACGGCCATACTGCTCTTCATAGCTGGATTTTATCCGCAACCAACGAACCTGAGTCGATGGATAATGACTCTCCGCCCCTCGGAGCAAAACCGGATTTCTTCCCGCTGTCTGATCGGGTGTATGTAAAAAGTACCTTTTCGCCTCACGATCCGCTTTGAACGCCCTTGAGAGCGTCCACTTGTCCCCACCTCCCATCTGTGGGAATATTCCCACCAGCCCCATGGGCACATTAACCGTTTTACTTTATTTTTTCGTTGGCTCAGGCCCTTGCGGCGGATGAACCGAGCAAGGCCATAGCTTTCGGATGAACCGAGCAAAGCCATGGCCCGAGCGCACCTTCAGACCCCCCTTATTGGCGTATCCCTTGCCCTTCTTTTAATCGCCGGCTGCTCGGATAACAAAAGCACCAGCGGGGCCTCTTTAAGCAAGGAAGCCACGGCCTGTTACTCTGAATACGTCGATCTGCACGGGGATATTAAAAAAGCCTATAAGGCTGAAAAGCGCGCCGCCAAAGGTAACCAGTTCCCCTCACAATCGGAATACGGTAAAGCCCATTACGAGGGCACCGGTGCCAATGAGGGCAGGGCACTGCCTAAGGGCTGCAAAGAGCATCTTCAGATCTCCACCAGCTGCTACGCCAGTTATGTCGATCAGAATGCGGATC
>CALJFV010000129.1 GCA_938074515.1 uncultured Flavobacteriaceae bacterium | reverse complement strand
AATCCCTGAAGTATTTGATGGGCTAATTACGGTTAAAAAAGTAGTCCGTATCCCAGGGGAAAAGGCAAAAGTCGCTGTAGACTCTTATGATGATCGTATCGATCCTGTAGGGGCTTGTGTTGGGATGAAAGGGTCCCGAATCCATGGAATCGTTCGCGAACTCGGAAATGAGAATATCGATGTGATTAATTTCACCAACAACACGAATTTATTTATCACGCGTGCTTTGAGTCCTGCCAAAGTAACTTCATTAACTATTGACGAAGAAAACAAGCGTGTTGAAGTAATTCTCAAGCCAGAGGAAGTGTCTAAAGCGATTGGTCGTGGAGGACACAACATCCGTCTTGCGGGGCAGTTGACAGGATACGAAATAGATGTATTGCGCGAAGGGGCAGAAGAGGATGTTGAACTTACCGAGTTTTCAGATGAAATTGAAACCTGGGTTATCAATGAATTCAAAAAAATTGGGTTGGATACTGCCAAAAGTGTTTTGGAAAAAGACCTATCATTTTTGGTAAACAGTACCGATTTAGAAGAAGAAACGATTATAGAAGTGGTCAATATATTGAAGGAAGAATTTGAAGAGTAGGTCAAGGTTGACTACTTTTACATTGGAATTCGAGAAAAATAAATAGGAAAAGCATTTTATGGCTGAAGGTAAAACGATTCGAATAAATAAGGTTTTAAGAGAATTCAATATTTCATTGGACCGTGCCGTGGAATTTTTGGGAACCAAGGGACATGTGGTTGAAGCACGTCCTACCGCCAAAATCTCTGAAGAGGAGTATCAGATATTGTTGTCTGAATTTCAAACAGATAAGTCCAAAAAAGTAGAGGCCAAAGAAGTCGGTGAAGAGAAGCGCAAAGAAAAAGAAGAATTGCGTCAAGAGCTCGAAAAAGAAATCGAAGAAAAGCCCGCGACTGCTGTTGAAGTGGTCAAGGCTGAGTCTAAGCTTGCGGGTCCAAAAAAGCTCGGTAAGATCGATTTAGAGCCAAAGAAAAAAGTTGTTGCTGAGCCAGTAAAGGTTGAAGAGCCTGTGGCTGCTGATCCTATTGTTGAAGAAAAAATTGTCGAGAAAAAAGAAGAACCCAAAAAGGTTGAAAAGCCAGTAGTCGTGTCGCCGCCCCCGAAAAAGGAGCCGGTAAAAGAGGCAGAGGTAGCCTCGGATGATACCCCGATGAAGACTCAGTACAAAAAACTCGACGGACCCAATTTTACCGGGGAAACAATCGATTTAACTCAGTTTAAAAAACCTGAGCGTAAAACGGAGGATAATTCTAAAGATGCGCGAGAAAAACGCGGTAAACGCCGTCGTATTAGCAAGGATGCTCCGGGTGCCAAGGGCGCCCAAAAGCCGGGCCGCGTAAGAACGCCAATAACTAAAGAAGAACCGAGCGAAGAAGAAGTCCAACGTCAAGTACGGGAGACACTTGAAAAACTTCAAGGTAAATCTTCCAAAGGGAAAGGAGCTAAATATCGTCGTGAAAAAAGAGACAGTCACCGTCAAAAATCTGAGGAAGAAATGGCGCAACTTGAGGCTGATAGCAAATTGCTAAAGGTCACTGAGTTTGTTACGGTGAGTGAATTGGCCACCATGATGAACATGCAAGTTACCCAGATTATTTCTGCCTGTATGTCCTTAGGAATGATGGTAACGATGAATCAGCGGTTAGATGCAGAAACATTGTCTATTGTTGCAGAGGAATTCGGATTCGAAGTTGAATTTGTAAATGCAGATATCGAGGAAGCTGTTCAAGAGGAGGTCGATGCGCCTGAGGATTTGAAAGATCGTGCCCCTATTGTAACGGTAATGGGTCACGTAGATCACGGTAAAACCTCACTTCTCGATTACATTCGTGAAGAGAATGTAATTGCCGGAGAATCCGGTGGAATCACCCAGCACATTGGCGCCTATGCCGTGACTTTAGCAGAGGGGCAAAAAATAACCTTTTTGGATACGCCAGGACACGAGGCTTTTACAGCGATGCGTGCCCGAGGAGCTCAAGTAACCGACTTGGCAATTATTGTTATAGCTGCCGATGATGACATCATGCCACAGACCAAAGAGGCCATTGCTCACGCTCAAGCAGCAGGGGTTCCTATTGTCTTTGCCATAAATAAAATTGACCGACCAAGTGCCAACCCTGAAAAAATAAAAGAAGGATTGGCCAATATGAATTTATTAGTAGAAGATTGGGGAGGAAAAGTACAATCCCACGATATTTCTGCTAAGACAGGACAAGGGGTTTCTGAATTACTTGAAAAAGTATTGTTAGAGGCGGAATTACTAGAACTCAAAGCCAATCCATCGAGAATGGCAAACGGTACTGTAGTTGAAGCCTTTTTGGATAAGGGTCGCGGATATGTTTCCACGATTCTCGTCCAAGGTGGAACGCTGCGTGTGGGAGACTTTGTATTAGCAGGTCAACACAGCGGTAAAGTTAAAGCCATACATGATGAGCGCGGCCAGATCGTCAAGGAAGCTGGACCTGCCACACCTGTATCTATTCTGGGCTTGGATGGGGCGCCTCAAGCAGGCGATAAATTTAACGTGTTTGAAGACGAACGTGAAGCTAAAGCCATCGCGACTAAGCGAACTCAGCTTCAGCGTGAACAGTCGGTGCGCACCCAACGACACATTACGCTAGATGAAATTGGACGTCGTATCGCATTAGGTGATTTCAAAGAACTGAACATTATCCTCAAGGGCGATGTTGATGGTTCTGTAGAAGCCTTAACGGACTCATTCTTGAAGTTGTCTACCGAAGAAATTCAAGTGAATATTATTCATAAAGGAGTGGGCGCAATTACTGAAAGCGATGTTCTTTTGGCCTCTGCTTCAGATGCGATCATCATAGGATTTAATGTGCGCCCAATGGGGAATGCACGTCAGCTC
Source organism: uncultured Flavobacteriaceae bacterium (assembly GCA_938074515.1). Lineage (GTDB taxonomy): Bacteria > Bacteroidota > Bacteroidia > Flavobacteriales > Flavobacteriaceae > BACL21. The sequence goes on along the minus strand of CALJFV010000129.1, from coordinate 6,001 downwards.
GCCGATAAAGAGGAAATTGACATCAGAAGTTACTCAATTATCTATGACGCCATTAATGACTTGAAGGATGCGATGGAAGGGATGTTGTCCCCTGAACTTCGTGAGGAAGTCACAGGAACGGCTGAAATCCGGGAGACATTTAAGATATCCAAAGTCGGAACCGTCGCCGGATGTATGGTACTTAGCGGAAAGATTTTTAGAAATTCAGGAGTCCGCTTGATCCGTGAAGGAGTTGTGGTTTACACCGGAGTATTGGATTCGTTGAAGCGATTCAAGGATGATGTCAAAGAGGTCTCAAAAGGCTACGATTGTGGGATGCAAGTTAAAAACTACAACGACATCAATATTGGAGATGTCATAGAAGCATTCCAAGAGGTTGAAGTAAAAAAGAAACTCAAGTAGACGATTACTGTTTGTTTTGAGTTTCTTTCTCACTAGAGGCTGAACGCTCTGGATCTTGATTTTCTGAGGTTGAGGTTTCTTTTCGCATCAGTGTCGGCTTCAAAATAAACGCAGAAGGAAATTTGCGCTCTATGGCTTTTAAGGCCTGATCTGCGCTCAGTCTGACGCTAAAATTACCGGTCCAAACCTTGTAATTAGGGGTTTCGTAGTGAATCATTACAGGCCAATCTGGAAAGGTGCTTTCAAAATCTCTTACAATGTCTTGTCCATCACTCAAAGTTCCTGAGTGAATTTGTATGGTATAATTCTCCCCAAGTAAATGTCTCTTTTGCATTTCAATTTTAATCTCTAAAAGAGAATCGAGTCGTGCATCCCGACGTACATTATCTTGTTGTGCTTGAATTTGAATACTGAAAATTAAGCTCAGTAATGTAAGAGATTTTACGGGGGCGATTTGGAATAAAATATGCATATCAGATACCTTGAGTTACAAAAGTAAAACATTAAATGCCCCTTGGGAAAAAATGTTTATTTAGAATAATTATAAATTAGTTTTAAGGCGCGTTACTTAATTTTCAAAATCGACTTTAAAACGTACTTTTGCACAGTTATTTTTAGGTGACAATTAGTGTAGTTTAACACATATTTTCACAACTTATTGCGCCTCAATTGTATGGACCACAATTTAACTGATTCTATGGAACAGGTAACCTACCGAAATGTAACTGCGAAGGTGTTGTATTTATTGCTCTTAACAGTATTGGCTTTCTCATTTACCCCGAATGCAAATGCATCAATTGACTTTCCGGCAGCACAGGCTGTGGATACGGTTGCGGGAGAGAACTTATTTAACGCCAACTGTGCTGCTTGTCACAAATTGTACAAAAAAGCAACGGGACCAGCCTTGTTTCAAGTCGGAGATAAGTATGATCGTGAATGGCTCTATTCTTGGATAAAGAATAGCCAAGATATGGTTAAGTCAGGAGATGCCAAAGCCAATGCTATTTACAATGAATACAATGGCGCGGTTATGACTTCATTTCCTGCATTAAGTAATGCAGATATTGACAATATCATCGCCTATACATACACTCCTAAAAAAGCGCCAGCCGTTGCTGCTGTGACCACGGCAACAACGACTGCTAATTCTGGCGGGGTGTCCAACGACATTATTTTAGCGGCATTGGCATTGGTCTTCATGTTGCTGGTCGTTATGCTGTTTTTGGTCAACAAAACACTGCGACGTATAGCCGAGGCTAATGGCGTTGTTTATGAGGAAAAAGCGGCCCGCATTCCTGTTTGGAAATTATTTATTGAAAACCAGTTTTTGGTCTTGGTGACCGCCATTTTCTTCTTGCTCGCTTCGGGATATTTTGCTTACGGTTATCTCATGCAAGTGGGTGTAGATCAAGGGTATGAGCCCGTTCAACCGATACATTATTCTCACCGTATTCACGCTGGAGATAATCAAATAGATTGTAATTACTGTCACAGTTCAGCACGCAAAAGCAAGCACTCAGGGATCCCTTCGCTTAATGTTTGTATGAATTGTCACAAAAATATTGGTGAAGTGGCTGAGGAGACATTGGCCGAAGGAAAAAATGAGTACGGTGTGGATTACAATACTGAAATCCAAAAATTATACGCTGCAGTGGGTTGGGATGAAGATTCACAGTCTTACACTGGAAAAACACAACCGGTTCAGTGGATTCGCATACACAACCTACCTGATTTTGCTTACTTCAATCACTCGCAGCACGTTACCGTAGCCGGGGTAGAGTGTCAAACTTGCCATGGCCCCGTTGAAGAAATGGAAATCATGTACCAATTTGCTCCTTTGACCATGGGATGGTGTATTAACTGTCACCGTGAAACCAATATCCAAGTTAAGGATAATGACTATTACGAGCACATACACGAAGAATTATCCAAGAAATACGGTGTAGACAAATTGACGGCGGCGCAAATGGGCGGCCTAGAATGTGGTAAATGTCACTACTAAATTAGATCAGAATTTTCAGAGCGCATATTATGGCATCAAATAAGAAATATTGGAAAAGTATCGAGGAGTTAAACCCAGAAAGTTCTGTGGTTGAAGCCCTCAAGCAAAATGAGTTTGCACAGCCCATTCCTACCGATCAGTTTTTAGGAGATAAGGATGTTTTAGAACGTACATCGACTACGCGTCGTGATTTCCTTAAATATGTGGGCTTTTCGACAGCTGCTGCTTCTTTAGCCGCTTGTGAGGGACCGGTAATTAAATCGATTCCCTATGTCGTAGCACCCGATGAAATCGTTCCAGGGGTGGCAAATTATTACGCAACTACGATTTCCGACGGATTTGATTTTGCCTCTGTTTTAGTTAAAACCAGAGAGGGACGTCCGATTAAAATCGAGCGCAATGATTTAGGTGGTGAAATTGGTGGAGTGAACGCTCGAGTTCATGCCTCTGTATTGTCTATGTATGACAAGAATCGATTGATGGGACCTCAAGTCAATGGTCAAGAGGCCTCTTGGGCAGATTTGGATGCGGCTGTTGCCTCGGGACTAGAGGGACTCAATGGAGCCGAAGTGATTTTGTTAACTCAAAGTTTTGCAAGTCCAAGTACGGCAGCATTGATTCAGTCCTTCACAAAGAAATATCCGAACGTTAAGCATGTGACTTACGACATGGTTTCTTCAAGTGAGGCGCTTGATGCGTTTCAAGAAACATATGGCGTGCGGGCCCTAGCCGATTACGATTTCAGTAAGGCAGGAACTATTGTCTCGATTGGGGCAGATATCCTAGGCGACTGGCAAGGGGGCGGTTTTGAAGCAGCTTATGCTAAAAGTCGTGTGCCAAAGGATGGTCGCATGTCACGTCACATACAATTTGAGTCCAATATGAGTCTGAGTGGAGCAAATGCCGATAAACGCGTTCCTGCCTCCCCAGCTCAACAAGCAGCAGTTTTGGGATACATTACTGGAGCCAAGGCTTTGGCCGATGTTCCAGAGGCTGTGCGCCCAGCGGCTGAGCAAGCTAAAAAGCAACTCGAGAAAGCGGGAGACCGTGGTGTGCTTGTTTGTGGCTTGCCATGTCCAAAAGCACAGAAAAAAGTATTGGATTACAACACATCTATCGGATCGGTAGTGATGGATGTGACCCGTCCAATCATGAAGTTTTCAGGTTCTAGTACCGAGGTACAAAAAGTCATCGATGGTGTGAAAAATGGCAGCATCAAGGGCTTGATTACCGCTGGAGTCAATCCGCTTTATGCGTTCCCTGACGCCGACTTTAGTGCGGCTTATACAAATTTAGATTTCACATTGGCCTTTGCCATGCGCGCTGATGAAACTGCCGCGAGCGCCAAGCTCGTTGCCGCAACGCCACATTATCTTGAAGCATGGGGCGATGTTGAAGCCAAAAAAGGCACGTTCTCTTTGGTTCAGCCAACGATTCGTCCTTTATTTAATACGCGTCAATTCCAAGAGTGTATGTTGGCTTGGACGGGGTCAACCCAGAGTTACCACGATTACTTGAAAGCCTTTTGGCAGAGCAATGTCCTGGGAGGTAATTCTTGGAGTAAGGCATTACACGACGGAGTATTCACCAGTGATTTTAGTGCAAATTATGGGGCACTTCCTGAGACGGGAACCCCGGCAAGGCATTTTGATACTGGGGAAGCGATGGCACTTTGTTTATATACCAAAACTGGATTAGGGGATGGGCGCCAAGCCAATAACCCATGGCTTCAAGAGCTTCCTGATCCAATCTCAAGAGCGACCTGGGATAATTACCTAACGGTTTCTGCGGCCGATGCCAAACGTTATGGCTTGACCAATACGCACGTATCAAATGGCGCCTTAAACGGGGACTGTGTTCGTGTTACTGTAGGAGATGCAGTACTCGATCGAGTGCCTGTTTTAATTCAACCGGGTCAAGCAGCAGGAACTGTTGGCTTGGCTTTAGGATATGGCCAGAAAGCCTCGATCCAAGCAGAAATGCAAACGGGAGTGAACGCTTATTCATTTTATAAGGATTTCAGCAGTGTTCAAGCTGTTAGCATTGAAAAGGTCGATGGAACCCATGAATTTGCTTGTATTCAATTACACAATACCATGATGGGTCGTGATATTATTCGCGAAACCACACTTGAGATTTTTAACACAAAAGATAAAGATTATTGGAATGCCGTTCCGACGGTATCCAAAGACCACAAAGAGATCCCAGTAACTTCACCTGAGGCTGATCTTTGGGATTCTTTTGATCGTTCAATCGGACACCATTTCAACCTCTCTATCGATTTAAATGCCTGTACGGGATGTGGGGCTTGTGTGATTGCTTGTCATGCAGAAAATAATGTTCCCGTAGTCGGAAAAAGCGAAATGCGTCGTAGCCGTGACATGCACTGGTTGCGCATAGATCGCTATTATTCAAGCGAAGAGAGTTTCTCTGCAGATGCAGATAAAAAAGACAATATCTCTGGGCTAGGCAGCTCACTTTCAGAATTTGCCGAGATGGAGATAGCGGCTGACAATCCGCAAGTGGCATTTCAACCAGTGATGTGTCAGCATTGTAATCACGCGCCTTGTGAAACGGTTTGTCCAGTAGCGGCAACATCACACGGACGTCAAGGACAAAACCATATGGCGTATAACCGTTGTGTAGGAACGCGTTACTGTGCGAATAACTGTCCTTACAAAGTGCGTCGCTTCAACTGGTTCTTGTATGCCGAAAATGAAGAATTTGACTATCATATGAACAATGATTTAGGCCGTATGGTCCTGAATCCTGATGTAGTGGTGCGCTCTCGTGGAGTGATGGAGAAATGTTCTATGTGTATTCAAATGACGCAAAAAACGATTCTTGATGCTAAGCGTGATGGTCGTGTCATCAAAGACGGTGAGTTTAAAACAGCTTGTTCTGCCGCCTGTGAAACTGGAGCAATTCAGTTTGGGGATATCAATGACGAGCAGAGTGCTGTGGCAACACTCAAAGAAGACGATAGAATGTATCACTTGCTCGAGGCAGTGGGCACTAAGCCGAATGTCTTTTATCAGGCTAAAGTGAGAAATACAAACGAAGCATAAATTAAAGAAATTCAATTATAGATATGGCGTCGCATTACGAAGCACCTATTAGAAGACCCCTAGTTACGGGAGACAAGACCTACCACGACGTAACTGTCGATGTAGCGGCTCCTGTAGAGGGCAAGGCCAACAAGTCTTGGTGGATAGTCTTTACCATCGCTCTGACCGCATTTTTATGGGGATTAGGGTGCATTATTTACACCATCTCGACAGGGATAGGTGTTTGGGGACTCAATAAGACGGTTAACTGGGCATGGGACATCACCAACTTTGTTTGGTGGGTTGGTATTGGACACGCAGGAACCTTGATTTCGGCGGTTCTATTGTTGTTCCGTCAAAAGTGGCGTATGGCGATTAACCGCTCAGCCGAGGCGATGACTATTTTCTCGGTAATCCAGGCCGGTTTATTTCCAATCATCCACATGGGTCGTCCTTGGTTGGCTTATTGGGTATTGCCCATTCCAAACCAGTTTGGATCCTTGTGGGTGAACTTTAACTCACCATTGCTCTGGGACGTATTTGCGATTTC
>CALJFV010000128.1 GCA_938074515.1 uncultured Flavobacteriaceae bacterium | reverse complement strand
AATGGCCAGTAAAGTGGGGTCATAGGTGTACCAACCATTGCCAGAACCCGTAGGAATAGCTAATCCCATAGGACTGTCTTGGATAAAGGCACCGGTATTGATCGTGGTTATTTCATCGAATATACCATCTACGAGATAGGCTCCAGCATTGCCATTGCGTTCTGGTGCGTCCACAATACCACTGCTGCTCCCGCCATTAACTATAATGGTTGTCCCACGAAAGGCAATATCCCAATCTGTTTCACTGGTTGTTATGGTTCCTGTTTCGAAGTCAAACTTGACAAAATCGCCAGAGGCAACCGGCGGGTTTTGGGTGTAATCTGTGTCTTGTGGTGCGTGTAAATTGCTGACCAAGATACTTTCACTCTGGTTATTTACAGGGGGATTACTGTCCTCTTTACTACAAGCAGTAAATGTCATTACACCTATCACTGCAAGGGTTAATAATACTTGTTTTTTCATAGCTTTATTTTGTTTTATATGTTAGGGTTGCATAAAGGAGTCTACCCGGTAGATTGGTCAATCGACCTGGATCGGTGTAGTTTAAAATATTATCAATACCTGCCCCAAGGCGAAATTTCTTACCCAGGGCTTTGTTCAAGCTAAAATCAAAAATGGCAAAAGGGGAGACCAAATCATCATACTGATCTAAATAGCTGTTCCCATTGGTATCAAAAAGACCAAAAGCACTGCGATAAGTAGCCCGGAATGCCCCATCGAGCTTCCACTCGGGCCATTCAAAAAAGATTTTAGCATTGGCTGTATGTCTCGAGCGGTTCACTAAGCCTAAATAGTCCTTTGAATTAAGACGAAATACAGGGCTGCTCGGATTTATTCGCCCGAAAACTTGGCCATCATCAAAGGCTTTTTGAGCATCTTTATCTTTGGCAATCAGGAATTGATAGCCCGCACTGAATTTTAGATTTGGATTGATTCGCGCGGTAAAATCTGTTTCAAGGCCTTGGGTAAATACCCGGTTGACGTTGTAATAGCTAAAAACGTTTTGACCATTGGTTTTCTGCGCAATAACTCGGGTATCAATCAGGTCCTTAATGTCGTTTCTAAATAGATTGATATTCCACTTTAATTGAGAGGAAAGCTTAAAGTCAATACCAAGATTAGCTGCCAAAGAACGTTCTGGGCGCAAAGGATCGTCAAAAGTTTCTAATGGGACCGTAATATTCAAGATATTCCCGGCTGCTTCAAGCTCGGGCAACCGCACGGTAACGGCGTTGTAACCAAGCACAGTATAACCGGCTGTAGTATTGGTAAAATCAAAGTAAAGTTGACGAAAATCAGGGGTTTTAAATCCATAGCCTAGTGAGGACTTAATGCTGATCTTGTCGTTAAGGACATAACGTGCCGCTAACTTGGGGCTAAACTGGGAAGCGTATGCACTGTGGACATCATAGCGGGCGCCAGCGACAATGTTCAGCTTTTGAGTAAGTTGATTCTCGTATTGAATATAGGCATATGGCGCATAAAACTCAGGAGTCCCAAAAAAATCTGTACGCTTGAGTTGTTCATAGGTCAAGCCAAGGCCACCGATCCAGGTACCCGTGCTATCGCTCGCTCTGGTCAGCCGGAGTTCGGGACGACTGAACCACTGATCAAAATCGCTTTCACTAAAAGAGCTGCCATCGGGATTGTTTAAAAACTCAGTAGCGATATACCGGGTCGTATAAAATTCAAACTCTTGAGTCCAATCTTTTAAAGGCGAGCGGGAAAGGTTCAGCGTTGTATTGAATTCATTGATATCACTGGCTCCAGCAAGATTACTGCTGGCAGTATAATCTTGTTTTTGAGTGTAATACCGTCCAGAAACTTGCATTTTTGTTAATGGGTTTAAGTTTCCTTTATACTTAACCTGTGCCGTATAATTGGTATACGGTTCAACAGTCCGTAAATCGTCGTTTTCAACAAGATCATATCCGTTAGAGGAGAGCCTATTTAAAAAAACGGACCACTGGTCCACAAGATTATTGTCCGTGTATTGAGCTCGTATGTCGTGAGTATTAAAGCTGCCCCCACGATAATCTATTCGTGTGCGTTTACCAGGGCGTGGGTTTTGTGTGATGATATTAATGACGCCGCCTAAGGCTTCATTTCCGTAAAGGCTAGAGGAGGCGCCTCGGACTATTTCAATTTGCTTAATGTTGCCCACAGTGACACGACTTAGATCTAAAGTACCCGCCGAACGTCCAATGAGCGGCACCCCATCGATCATGATTAAGGTATACTGACTGTCCAAGCCTTGCATTTGTACCCCTTGACCCCCACCAAAATCTGAAACTGTAATCAGTCCTGTTTGCTCATCAAGTAAATCTGTGAGTCTAATGGCGTTTATCGCTTCAATTTCTTTTTGCGGAATAAATTGGGTCGGCATTGGCAGCGAGGACATCTGTCGCTGTGTTCTTGTGGCAGAAACAATAACCGCATCAAGTTCTTGGGCACCAGTTGTGTCTGCAGTTACAGGCTTATTTTGGGCGAATAAACTACTGCCACCCCCTGAAATAAATGAAAAGAAAAATATAAAGAAAAATATGCAGCGCACCCCAAATTTTTTATCGATGCAAAGGTCGTTTTTTAGGACAATAAGAGCCTAGTAAATCGAATCAATTTACTTGAATTTACTATAGTTTTTTCCTATTAAAGGCATCACATGAAAATCTTATTGATGAGGACTGTTTTTACTCGATGGCTGCTTTTAAGGCTTGAAGTCCACCCACCACCGGAATGGTTATTTTACTTTCTTTTAATTCTAAAGTCATTTCAGTGC
>CALJFV010000127.1 GCA_938074515.1 uncultured Flavobacteriaceae bacterium | reverse complement strand
GATTCAAAGAGGATCAAATCGAGCTTATTGAGCGCTACGACATGAACCCTCAAGGTCCGGGACAAAGAACCCATCGTCCAAGACTTTGGCGAGACTTTTTTATCGTACGAAGCACAAATACAGTTGTCGAAAAATCGAATTAAGAAAAACGGCTCATTAATCGTCTGTGTAGCCCAAAGAAAATTACCCCCCCTAAGACTGAACCCACAATCCATCCCGTAAGGACATCTAAAGGATAATGGACCCCAAGATAAATGCGGCTATAACCCAAAGCGAAGGCCCAAAATGGCAATAGAATTATCCAAAATCTAGGAGTAAAAAAGTCCATCACTTTGGTCATAAGCCCACTTGAACCTACCAAACCGGGATGCGTCCCCTGATGTTTTATCCAACGAACAAAAAATCCTGCCAATGCCGCAGCACTCGCCGCATGGGCCGAAAAATAACCATATCGGCCACAGTAAGCTGCCACCATCCTGAGTTGCCCTTGTAACGCTTCTTCTCGGCATGGCCTTGGGCGCTGTACTAAAACGTATTTAAATAAATTTGCGAGTTGATCCGTCACCAGGATCATTACCCCAACGACAAAAAGCGTCTGTAAAACCTGGCGCCAAGTATAATATTGACGCAACAACCCGAGCAAAAGCAAATAAAGCGGAATAGACGACCACTTATTTGTGATCATCAGCCAAAATGGGTCCCAAGACGGAGTTCCGCCGCTATTGATCCAAATAAAAAGCGCCTGGTCATATGTGAGCCAGGTATCAATCATTGTCATTTTCGTAGCGCGCCATCTCGCGATCGTAAAATTCAGAGGCTTGATCGATACAGCGGGTCATCTCTTCTTCGAGCTCTTTTAGATCCTCGCTATCGAATTCTTCGAACCACTCAATTTGGTCATCTACAAGATTTATGATAAAACGCGGAAATTCGGTGTGTATCACATAGATTGCGTTTGGGGTATCAGTATTATCTCCTAATAAGAATTTTGGCAGTTCCATGTCTTCTGGTGTTTGGGTGTAAAGGTAGTCAAGAATTTTATATCGCTAGCGAGTCCTGTCCTTGGCTCATGAGTCGCTTTGAGAGTCGATTGAATCGCCATAAAAGAGTCAATGCCGCAACAGTCAAGCCAGCGAGCAAGCCTATCCATATGCCCATACTTGCCCAATCCGTATACATGCCCAAATAATAGGAGATCGGAAAGCCCACAACCCAGTAAGAAATAAACGTATAGAGTGTAGGATAAAAAACATCTTGTAAGCCACGTAGCGCGCCGAGTGCCACAACTTGAATACTGTCGCTAATTTGAAAAATAGCGGCGACCAGCATAAGTTCGGCAGCCATGAACAACACTTGCTGATTATCCGCGAATTGGTCTAAATCTTCCAAATCCAAATAAATGCTCGGTAAGTAGTTCCTAAAAATAAAGAACAAAATAGCAAAAACACTGGCACAAATAATGCTGAGTAAAAAAATGGAAAAAGCGATTCTCCTCAATTCTTCAAACGCCCCTTTACCTTTTTGATTCCCCACACGGATCATCGCCACCACACTAAAACCCATAGCGACCATAAAAGTCATGGAGGAGAGATTTAATGCAATTTGATTCGCTGCTTGTGGATTTTTTCCGAGCACCCCAGATAACCATATGGCCGCGGTAAAAATAGCCACTTCAAAAAACATTTGCATTGCTGAGGGAAAACCAAGATGGAGTATCTTTTTAAATACACTTGAACTCAATATTTTAAAACGCATGTGACGCACATACCATTTGGCTTTTTGATGATGCGCCAAAAGCCACCAAAGGACTACAACCATGATTACTCGGGAAGCTAATGTGCCGATGGCGGCGCCGACTACCCCCAATGCGGGGGCACCAAAATGACCAAAAATAAAACAGTAATTCAATACCACGTTGACCCCATTGGCTACCAGTGTAGCGTACATGGGATAGCGGGTCAATGAAAGTCCATCGCTACACTGTTTAAAGGCCTGAAAAATAATGAGTGGTACTAGAGAAATGGCCACATAAGTTAAATAGGGCATTGCTAGAATAACCACTTCTTCCGGCTGTTTCATCAAGTGCATGAGTGGTTTGGCAAAAAATACTGAAGTAAAGAGCAGAATACCTAAAAGAGTGCACAGGACCAATCCGTGCTTGAAGGCAATCTTACCGCGAGAGAAATTACCTTCTCCTTCAGCCTCAGCGACAAGAGGAGTAATGGCAGTGCTAAATCCAATACCCAAAGACATGGCCACGAACATAAAGCTATTGCCCAAAGAGACTGCTGCCAGCTCTGCGGTACCCAATTGCCCCACCATAATGTTGTCTACAAAAGCCACGAGGGTATGGCCGAGCATACCCAAAATCACCGGACCGGCTAGTGTAAGGTTGTACCTAAATTCGCGTGTGTAGCGTTCCAGCAGCATTTAGAAATCCCTATTTTGGGATACTGGTATATTCCGTTTTGGTCCCGTATTTATCCATCAGATAAATCAGCGAGGTCATCGTCGCTGCGCCGAGTTCTAATTCACGCTTATTTACGGCATCAAATGTATCATTAGACGCATGATGATGGTCAAAATAGCGCTGTGAATCCGGGCGCAATCCCGCCAGCACCATGCCTTCTTTCTTCAATGGACCAATATCTGCACCACTGCCCCCTGGTTCGAAATAATGAATCAAATAGGGTTTAAACAAGGAGACCCAGGATTGAATCTGAGCCATATTGTCTGTATCCGCATCAATAGAGAATCCACGAGGGGTAAAACCGCCCGAGTCGCTCTCTAAAGCAAAGACGTGATTCTCCTTTTTGATTTGCGCTTCTTCGGCATATTTTCGGCCGCCGCGTAAACCATTTTCCTCATTCATAAACATGACCACGCGGATACTGTGTCGTGGTTTATAGTTCATTTTTTTTAACAATCGCAACACCTCAATCGATTGAACACAACCAGCGCCATCATCGTGTGAACCATCCCCTAAATCCCAGGAATCCAAGTGGCCGCCCACGACCATATAATTGTTAGGAAACTCAGAACCACGAATCTCTCCAATCACATTATAGGATTGAACATCGGGAAAAACACGACAGGTTTGGTTAAAATAAAACAAGAGATCAGGCTTGAGCTTCAGGGCCGTACTCAGGTAATTAGCATCGTTTGTGGAAATCGCGCATGCAGGAATACGCTTATTAGGAGGTAAATCGTCATAACTCATGGCTCCTGTGTGCGGCAGGTCATCCTGGCGCAAATTCATAGAACGCACTACTACGCCGACTGCACCATACTTTGCTGCTTCTTTGGCCCCAGAATAGCGCTGATCCACGCAGCCACCGTAGGCTTCAAAAGTGTGGATTAAATTGGCTTGCATCGGCCGATTGAAAAACACAATTTTTCCTTCTATCGCTTCGCGCCCGAGGGCTTCAAGTTCCTCAATGCCTTTGACCTCAATGACCTCAGCCTTTAATCCGCCGTCAGGGGTGGATATAGAGCCGCCTAAAGCACAGACATTAACTACAGAACTAATCCCAGGAGCAGTTTCGATATAACTGTATTCAGGCACACCACGGGTCCATTTAGGAACCATTACAGGTTGCAGCCACACAGAATCAAGGCCGATTTCTTGCATTACCTCTTTGGTGTACTGAACTGCCTTTTCTGCCTCCAAAGAACCTGATAAACGCCCCCCGATTTCATTGGATAAATGGTCAAGCCAGTCATAGGCTTTTCCATTGGTCAGAGCCATATCGTATATTTTACGCAGCATAAGCTCGTCAGGAGTCTGTCCTTGAGCATGTAGTTCTGCGGTAGCGCAAAAAAATGCAGCCAAAAGGAAAACAGAAAGTGAATTTTTCATCTCTTTAAAAATTTTAAAAGCTTATTTCTTTTGTGCAAATAAATGCACCTCTTCTTCGGTAATGTTTGAGCCGCCCAAAATGATCAAGCGTTCGACCACATTGCGGAGCTCACGTATATTTCCGGTCCAATCAAAAGACTCGATAAGTCTGATGGCCTTTTGGTCAAACGTTTTTATTGGGGCGCCTTGCTCGGCAGCAATTTGGGAACAAAAATGAGCCACGAGTTCTGGAATGTCCTCTTTGCGTTGATTCAGCCCAGGGACGTCAATTAAAATGACTGCTAAGCGGTGATATAAGTCTTCGCGAAAACGACCTTCCTTGATTTCATGAATTAAATCCTTATTGGTTGCCGCCAAGACACGCACATCCACTTTGATGTCCTTATCACTGCCAACTCTCTGAATTTTTTGTTCTTGTAAGGCCCTTAAAACCTTGGCTTGAGCAGATAAACTCATGTCGCCGATTTCATCCAAAAACAAGGTACCCCCATTGGCACTTTCAAAGCGCCCTGCCTTATCCTTGATGGCCGAAGTAAACGCCCCTTTAACATGGCCAAATAATTCACTTTCTATCAGTTCACTGGGAATTGCCGCACAATTTACCTCAATCATGGGGCCCTTGCCTCTGGAGCTTTGCGCATGAAGCGCGTGGGCAACGAGCTCTTTACCCGTTCCTGATTCACCATTAATCAAGACGCTAATACTTGAACGAGATAATCGTCCAATCGCACGAAAAACCTCCTGCATCGCCGGAGCCTCACCAATGATTTCAGTGCTATCTTCCATCACTTGCTCTGCGACCTGCTCTCGCTGCTCTAAAGCATGCGCTAATGCACGCTTAGTGAGCGCTACCGCCTCATCAACATCAAACGGTTTAGGTAGATACTCAAAGGCTCCTCCCTGATAAGATGCAACCGCCGAATCTAAATCAGAATGTGCCGTCATAATAATAATCGGCACCTCTGGGTGACTCTCCTGAATACGCTAATCATCAATTAATATACAGTCTTCACCCGCATACTTCTTTTTATTGTTTGAGTACTCCAAAAGAAGTGGAACACCTGGTAACTCTCTGTTAACCCAAGAATTCTTACCTTTTC
>CALJFV010000126.1 GCA_938074515.1 uncultured Flavobacteriaceae bacterium | reverse complement strand
ATGTATGGCAATACTCAATTTATAAATACCGATCGAAAGCAATGGAAGTGGTGCTATGGCGTAAAGTGTCAACTCAGGAGCCGTGTAAAACATATAACTTATCGCTACAATAAATAGCGTTACTGTTGTCGTGCTGTACATTAATGCAGGGCCGGCATACATACGCACTTTTCCTACATCCTCGCTAATTCGACTCATTAAGTCACCTGTTCTGTTTCTTTTATAAAAACTTAGCGACAGACGTTGGTATTGAGCAAAAATCTCATTTTTTAAATCATATTCTATCTTCCTTGAGACGACAATAATGGTCTGGCGCATGAGAAAGGTGAAAAACCCAGAGAGCAGGGCCGCCCCGATAATCATTCCTATATCCCAAGCCAAGAGTTTCGTCAGTTGTGCATAAGATATCGTTCCTGTGATGTAGGCTTTTATACTGTCTACAGAATCACCAATTTTGGCAGGAACCACAATTCTAAATACCGTGGCGATCGCTGTAATGAAGAGTCCGACAATAAGCCTACCGCTATATTTGTAAAAAAACTTATTGACGTATCGCAGTGCGTTCATGCCTCTTTTAATTAATAAATATTCAATAAAAATTAAATTCTTTGCAGAATCGTCACTTCTTAGGTATTTTTGCCGGACATTTTTAACGGATTCGTAAATGACTACAACCCCAATTGATTCCAAGACGCAATCTGCAGCGTTTTCCGTGTTTGGAAACACGGCTTTTGACAACCACGAACAAGTCGTTTTTTGCCAGGACAAAGATACTGGTTTAAAGGCAATAATCGGTGTGCATAATACGGTTTTAGGACCAGCACTCGGGGGGACCCGAATGTGGTCATACGCTAACGAATCTGAGGCCTTGACTGATGTTTTACGCCTTTCTAGAGGAATGACCTACAAGTCAGCGATCACAGGATTGAATCTAGGCGGGGGTAAGGCCGTAATTATCGGAGATGCCAAAACACAGAAGACTCCCGAGCTGATGATGAAGTTTGCAGAATTCGTGCACCGTCTCGGAGGAACCTACATTACTGCCGAGGATGTCGGAATGGAGACCGCGGACATGGACCTAGTGCGCACAGTAACGCCTTATGTTACCGGGATATCAGAAGAAAAGGGTGGCGCAGGAAATCCCTCTCCAATCACGGCCTATGGTGTGTTTATGGGTATGAAAGCAGCGGCGCAGCATGCTTTTGGCAGTGCATTGCTTGAAGACCGAACTGTTTTGGTTCAAGGGATCGGACATGTGGGAGAGTCTTTAGTCGAACACCTCAGTAATGAAGGGGCGAAAGTTCTTATTTCTGACATCAATCAAGAGCGACTCCAAGCGGTCCGAGATAAGTACCATGCCACCATTTATGCTGGAGATAATCTTTATGAAGCGCCAGTTGATATCTATGCGCCATGTGCTCTAGGTGCGACAATTAACGATGAAACAATAGGCCATTTCAAAGCCAAAATTATCGCGGGTGCTGCCAATAACCAACTTGCGGATGAAAAGCATCATGGCGCAATGCTTAAAGAACGGGGCATAGTGTACGCTCCTGATTTTGTGATCAACGCGGGAGGAATAATCAATGTTTATGCAGAATTAGAGCATTACGGACGTGCAGACGTTATTCGTAAGACCGAAAATATATTTGACACAACTCTTGAAATATTGCAAATGTCAGACCGCGAGGATATTACCTCGCACCAAGCTGCATTTAATGTCGCCCAACAACGTATTGATGCACGCAAACGCAGCAATTAACATTCAATAGTCTTATATTTGCCTGACAATTTTTTGCAATTTTTAGGCTAAGTTCTTCAGAGTTATGTTGACCAGACGACACATTCGGGTAAAAGTATTACAAACGCTTTATGCGCGCCATCAGAGTGGGGATGAAGATCAGGTCGCTCAAGAGAAATTCTTAACGAAGAGCCTTGAGCAAATGCAAGAATTACAAGCCCTATTGTTGCTTATGATCGTGGCTGTACGCGATCAAGCAGAAAAATTTGCCCAGCGCTCCCAACAAAAATATTTTGCCAGTGATGATGAGCGCAATCCAAGTGTAAATTTTATCAATAATCAGATCGTTGATTTAATTCAAAATCACGAAACTCTGACTCAATTTGCCAAAAATAAAAAGCTGAAAAACTGGCAGCAGGATGATGAGTATGTTATCATTTTGTTTAACAGACTCAAGGATACAAGCTGGTATCACGATTATCTTTCCATTAAGGAGCCGAGTTTCGAGGAGGACCGCACCTTTGTCGTCCGTTTTTACAAGGATATCTTGGCCCAAGACGAGAAATTATACGAATATATCGAGGATAAAAGCCTCACCTGGATAGACGATTTCCCATGGGTAAATACGGCTTTGGTCAAACTTTTAAACAAAGTTGTTCCGAGTCGTGCCAATGAAATTTTTACTTTGGGCGTATTCAAGGATCAGGACGATCAACAATTTGGACAAAACTTATTTCGCAGTGTTCTGAGAAATTATGAAGAATTACAACAGATACTGCAGGGAAAAACACCAAATTGGGATCAAGAACGAATCGCAGATCTAGATTTAATTATGCTCCATATGGGAATTTGTGAGTTTTTGCATTTTCCTTCTATCCCCGTTCGCGTAACCATTAACGAATATCTTGAAATTGCAAAAGAATATTCTACACCAAAAAGCAGTCTCTTTATAAATGGTATTCTAGATAATATTGTCAAAGATTTAATGGTCAAAGATGAACTCAACAAAAATGAGCGCGGGTTGAGATAAAAAGCGAAAAAATCCCTAAATTGGCCTCCCTTAAGTCAATAAATCAATTTTAATCTATTTAAATTAAATTATCATGAAAAAGACATTGTTTTTAGCAGTACTTGTGGCGTTCGGAATGACTTCATGCAAGGATAATGCTGCAGACAAAGTGAGTGCGGATAACGTTGCAGCTGCTGCTGAGCGCGATACTCAAGCGGACAAATACCCTGTAATGAGTTTCTCTGAAACGACTTATGATTTTGGAACAATCAACCAAGGTGAAGCCCAAGAGCACGTATTTCAATTCACAAATACTGGAGAAGCAGATTTGGTAATTGTGGATGCAAAAAGCTCATGTGGCTGTACTGTGCCTCAGTATCCAAAAACACCAATCGCTCCAGGAGAAACTGGGGAGATGTTGGTGAAATTCAATGGAAGTGGTAAAAATCAAGTAAGTAAGACGGTTACCATTACCGCCAATACCCAAAAAGGTAAGGAAATGATCAGCATCAAAGCTTTTGTAACTCCTAAGGATGGAGCCGTTGAAGGTTCGCCAATCAAAGTACAATAAGGTTTAAATAACAAGCGATATTATGGAGAGCATTTCAGGCTTTATGCCGCTCATTTTAATGTTTTTAGTGGTGTATTTTTTTATGATACGCCCTCAAATGAAGCGTGCAAAGCAAGAAAAGAAGTTTGCTGCGGACCTCAAAAAAGGGGATAAGGTGGTGACTAAAAGTGGTCTTCATGCTAAAGTCCTAGAACTCACAGATGAACAAACCTGTATTTTAGAATCAGGGGCGGGTAAAATGAAGTTTGAGCGCGCCTCAATCTCTATGGAACTGAGTCAAAAGCTTCAGTCTAAGTAGTTTTCGGTATTTATATTATATAAAAAGCCTCCTTTTGGGAGGCTTTTTAGGTTAATCATGCAAGGCTATTGCTTAATTAAAGAATGACTAACCGTACCCTTGTCCGTCAGCGTTTTAATGATATATACCCCTGCAGGTAAGCTCGAGAGGTCGAGCTTTTGACTCATTGAAGTTTGAAGGACAACTTGTCCAAGAGCGGAATAGACGGTCATGTCCTTCACATCAATTCCTTGACTTACCGACACGTTAACCCTACCTGATGATGGATTGGGATAAAAGACGATGGAGTTCTTCAACCATTCCTGGTCAACAAGAGACAAATTCGGATTGATATACTCACGATTCGACTCGAGCTCAAAACTTTGAAATGGATCAGTACTACACGACGCAACATCAATTGAGATGTAATACTCATAGAAGTTGTCTACAACATTAGCAGAGGTGTCGTTGTATGAGGTGTTGGTTGAGGAGATGGAGGTCAACAATTCGTAATTGGCACCATTAACACTTCTATAAATGTTGTAGGTATTGAATGCTACACCAATATAGGGGTTCCAAGCCAAATTCACAGAGTTGTTTGTAGCAATGCTGCTTTGAAGCAATATCGTCTTATGAAAATCTGAAAGAGTTAACACTTGACCGCAGACATCTGTGGTTTGTACCTTATATCGATAGGCTTGAGTACTGTTGTCTGATGTGGCATCAAGATAAGAATCCTCGGGAGGGACAATGAACCCAATGGTTTCATAACCACCTGAGGGGGTTTCACGCAGAACT
>CALJFV010000125.1 GCA_938074515.1 uncultured Flavobacteriaceae bacterium | reverse complement strand
AGTGTTTTGATTCATCAAAAAATGTTCGAGAGCCGTTTGTTTTTCGTGGATAAACTCATAGATATGGGGGCCAAGATTATTCTTTGTGATCCCCACCGTGCCACAGTGATCGGACATGACTTTGCATCGTCCCTAAAAGCAACGAATATGGTTTCTCCAGACATTAGAGCTGGAGTTTCCTTACTCATCGCGGCCTTATCCGCTGAGGGAACCAGTGTGATTCAAAATATCGAACAGATCGATCGCGGATACGAGCGTATCGAAGAGCGTCTCCGCGCTATTGGCGCCAAAATTACACGCTTAGATTAACACGCAAACGGGCTTTTGACCAAAGGATATCTGCGGGAGAGGCCTTCAAAACATTATAACGATTCGTTAAGCGCTGCTTTGTAGGTTTCCAGACAACGCGTGCGGGCCATTTTATGTTCCACCACGGGTTGAGTATAGCGGGGTAAGTCACATTCCGGGACCCACTTTTTGATGTAGGTCTTTTGTTTATCGAATTTATCGACCTGGGTCATTGGATTAAATATTCTAAAATAGGGTGCCGCATCGACACCGCTGCCCGCAGCCCATTGCCAGTTGCCTACATTTGACGAACATTCGTAATCCAATAATTTTTCAGCAAAGTAGGCTTCACCCCAACGCCAATCAATGAGTAAGTGTTTGCATAAAAAGCTCGCCACGAGCATCCGCACGCG
This sequence comes from uncultured Flavobacteriaceae bacterium, assembly GCA_938074515.1. GTDB lineage: Bacteria > Bacteroidota > Bacteroidia > Flavobacteriales > Flavobacteriaceae > BACL21. The sequence goes on along the minus strand of CALJFV010000125.1, from coordinate 9,695 downwards.
ATTGTGCATGTACCCAGTTTTATTGAGCTCTCTCATACCCGCGTCAACTAAAGGATAACCGGTTTGTCCATTCTTCCAAGCTTCAAACTCTTTGGGATCATTTCGCCAATTAATGCGGTCGTATTGTGGTTTGAACGATTTGGTAACTGTATGAGGAAAATGCCATAATATTTGCATAAAAAACTCGCGCCAAATTAGTTCTTTTAGCAGGGTGATGTCCTGTATGGGACGAAGCGCCTTGACAATCTGTCTTACGCTGACTGTTCCGAAACGCAGATGGGGCGAAAGTTTTGAAGTCCCTTTTGTTATGCTGGGAAAATTCCTTTGATCGGCATATTTCTGAGCCAATAATGGGCTGTAATCATAAGACATTACCTTGTGTGGACTTGGCTTAAACCCCATTTCTTGGAGGCTCGGAAGGCTGCCGAGGTCGTGATTGAATAAATTGTCCTTGTATTTGGCGACTTGAAATTCGTTCAAGGGTTGTGACTCAAGTGCTGTTAACCACTTTTTACTGTAGGGGGTATAGACCACGTAAGGTTTGCCATCATCTTTGACAATCTCATCGGTTTCAAAAATAACCTGATCTTTAAATTGATGAAATCCTATTTTGTGATCTTCACAAAGGTTTTTTACCGCGGTATCACGCGCAATGGCGTATGGCTCATAGTCGCTATTACAGATCAGATGTTTAACGTCATATTCTTGCTGCAATTCATTAATTGCCTCTTGCACAGTACCATAATAAACCTTTAAGTCACCACCCCAAGACCTTAGTTCCTGTTTAATTCGGCTTATTTGCTCATGAATAAAGCTCACGCGACCATCTTCAGGGGCACATGAATCTAAAATATTTCGATCAAAAACGAATAGAGGGACCACTGGATATGATCCTCTTAAGGCTTTACTCAGACCATGATTGTCCTTTAATCTCAGATCTCGTCTAAACCAAAAAATATTAACCTCAGGCTTTGACTGTTTGAGCCGTAACGCATGAGAATCTTGTCCAGATTCTTTATCGCCAGATTTTTGGAATTGATCCATTACATTTAATTCAGTTTTAAGGCACCCATTCCGCCATCGAGACCAATGATTTGACCTGTCATCCATGAGGAGGCGTCACTCAGTAAAAAGTAGGTACACTGGGCAATATCCTGAGGTGTTCCCACGCGTTTGAGTGGATGACGCTCGTTCATTTTTTCAATTTTTTCGTCACTGGACAAAAGCTTTCCCGCCAGCGGTGTATTGGTGAGCGAGGGAGCGATTGCGTTGACCCGTATTTTTGGTGCGTATTCTGCCGCAAGCGAACGTGTTAATCCTTCGAGGGCTCCTTTGGCTACGGCCACCGAAGCGTGAAAGGGCATTCCTTGTTGTACCGCCACGGTACTGTAGGTTACGATACTGGCTTGAGGGCTGTTCAGTAATTTGGGCAAAACGCTTTGAAGACTGCGGATCATTCCCATGGTGTTGATTTCAAAGTCTGCCGCGAAAGCTTCAGGCTTGAGCGCGCGAAAAGGTCGAAGATTGATGCTGCCTGGAGCATAAACAAAGCCATCGATCTGGTCGGGTAATCCGTTAATACTTGCCTCAGGATCTAAAACGTTGAAAGCAATGTGATGGACTCCTTTGATTTCAGGAAGGTTGCGACAGGCCGTATAAACGGTATGCCCTTTATCGATACAAACTTGGGCGACAGCAGCGCTGATCCCTGTTGAACCGCCGATTATAAGAATATTTTTCATGAGTAGTTGCCGAATAATTCGGTAAGTTTTTGTGTTCTATAATTAAATATTTCTTCAAGTTTTGGCGTCACAATCCATGGCGTAAACAATGCTCCAATAGGCCCCAAAGGGGCTTTATAATGTATGAGGTCTTCCATAGCGACACCACCTTTAATTGAGGAGAAAAAGTGCTTGTGGTGCCACAACGTATAGGGTCCAAAGCGCTGCTCATCGACAAAATATTCATTGGGAACTACGTGCGTGATCTCTGTAACCCATTTGGTTTTAATGCCTAAGAGTGGTGAAACACGATATTCAATTATTTGGCCGGGATACATACGTCGGTCCGCCCCTCCTATAATATCGAACCCCATGTATTCAGGGGTTATGGTTTTTAAATTCTTTGGGTCTGAGAAAAAGTCCCAGGCTTGTTCCAGTGTTATGGGTAAGTTTTGAGTTTTGTGAAAAGTGTACAAAATGATATTTTTTGTAAAGATACAATTGTTTAACAAAATTGATCAAAAGTTAAACAGAATGATTTATCTGTTTTATCGTTTTATTAACGAATCTTTGCTTTTAGTGAATTATATTCGTCTAAAATTTTACATCATGAAAAACTTTATTTTCTCTTTAACTATAGCAATGGCTTGTTCTTTTGGCTCTATAGCGCAAATCGAAACCCCTGCGGCTTCTCCTGAGCAAACCTTAACACAAAATGTGGGTTTGAGTTCTGTAACTGTTCAATATTCACGACCTGCAATGCGCGGGCGCACTATTTTTGGCGACCTAGTGCCTATGGATAAACTTTGGCGTACGGGAGCGAACAAAAATACTCTGATAACTTTTGAAAGTGATGCAACAGTAGGTGGCTCGCCACTGAAGGCAGGGACTTATGCTCTTTACACCGTTCCATCAAAAGATGAGTGGACCGTTTATTTTTACACAGAAACAGAGAATTGGGGATTGCCAGGCTCTTGGGATGAGGGCAAAATTGCAGCAGTTTACAAAGTAAAGGCCAAGTCATTAAACAATGAAGTGGAGTCCTTTACCATCACTATTGAGACCGTCACAGACTCAGGTGCTGATTTAACGCTTTTATGGGAAAATGTTTCTGTAACCATCCCCTTTGGTTTCGATACTGAGTCGGCAGTGATGAAAACTATTGAACGCACAATGAGCGGTCCAACCGACAGAGATTACTATCAAGCGGCAGTTTACTTTTTGAATGCGGGTAAGGACATCAATAAAGCAAAAACGTGGATTGATAAGGCCATTGATATGAGAAATGAACCGGCTTACTGGTATTATCGCCAAAAGGCGCTGATTTATGCAAAGGCTGGAGATAAAAAGGGCGCTATCGCTGCAGCAGAACAATCTATGGATTTGGCGCAGAAAGCAGGAAACCAGGATTATATAGCCATGAACAAAAAGTCAATTGCTGAGTGGGCTAAATAGTCTGAAATATGGCGTCTTTAGTTTGATCGCCGAGACTAAAATCATTCGATACAAACCAAAAAGGCATTCATTTAGAATGCCTTTTTGGTTTACCACAATATTGTGCCTAGGGTCTTATAAAATTTGTCGCAATTCATTTCTGTAATGCGATGGACTTTTTCCGGTTTGACTTTTAAACGTTTTATTGAAGTGCGAAAAGTTATTGAATCCGGATTCAAAACATACATCTGTAATGCTGAGCGCTCCTTCTGCAAGCAGTTTACAGGCATGGGTAACTCTGTATTCTGTCACGAACTGTATAAATGTTTTACCTGTTTTATTCTTAAAGTAGCGACTAAAGGCCTGTGGAGTCATACTGACTTTATCTGCCATTTCCGTGAGACTTATAGGACGGGTAAAACTTTGACTAACAAAGTTGTAAATGACATCGAGTCTTGCGGCATCTTGGGGTTTGGTTTCTAAAATTATATGATCCGCATTGAGTAGGGTATAATCCTTGGCCAGGGCAAGTTCGTTTAGAAGCGCTAAAAAGTTAATCAAGCGATCAAATGCATTCATTTCGAGCAGTGCCTCTATTTTTGGACCTAAGCGTGATTTGGTCATTTCTGAATAAACAATGCCTTGCTTACTTCGTCTTAAGAGTTGTTTAACGGGAGCGAATTCTGCAGCATCAAAAAATTCTGGTCCCAGAAAATCCTCGCGAGCCTGAATGACAATTTCACTTTTATTGTTTGTCAAATGATTTGTAAAACCAAAATGCGGTAATGAAGCGCCGATAAATATTAAGTCTCCATCGTTGTAATACGAAATGTGATTTCCGATATGACGTTTGCCACTTCCCCCATTGATGTAGACAATCTCCATTTCAGGATGATAATGCCATGAAGAAGGATTAGCCGCATTAAAATCGCGCAGGTTTTCAATATACAAGGAACTCCCTGGGGCAGGAGCAATAGCCTCAAACTGTGGATTCTTTTTCATTGCGTTATAAAATTACCAAAGGTATGTAACGTAAATTCAGCGTAAAATTAACCATTTTATATGTTATTTTATCAATATAACTATTAAATGATTTATTATGGGTTAAAAATGGATATAAAATGGTCAAAAATGCTGGAGTATAGGCCATTTATATCGCGCATCTTTGAACTGTAGTTAATAATACATCAATGTACTGTCGTTTGACTGTCAGGCATTGAAAAGCATTAAAATCGGTAATTTAGATTTTAATTTTTGGTCGTTAGTTGTAAAAGGGAGCCTTGGTCGGCTCCCTTTTTTCTTTGTTTATCCTTCTGGCAAATACTACCTTTGGCCCTCATTAATAATTTTAGACATGGATAATGGAATTTACGCTCGTTTTCACACCAGCAAAGGCAACATAGATGTATTATTGACTCATGACAAAACACCCGGTACGGTCGGTAATTTTGTGGCACTGGCCGAAGGTCAACTTGAGAATGACGCAAAAAAGCCTGGGGTACCTTATTACGATGGTTTGAGTTTTCACAGAGTTATTGCTGATTTTATGATCCAAGGGGGCGATCCTCAAGGAACGGGTGCAGGTGGGCCGGGCTATCAATTTGATGATGAATTTCATCCTGAATTAAAACATGATGGTCCTGGTATTTTATCGATGGCTAATGCTGGGCCTGGAACCAATGGAAGCCAGTTTTTTATTACCCATGTAGCGACCCCTTGGCTAGACAATAAGCACACTGTTTTTGGTCGCGTCATAGCAGGGCAGGAGGTTGTTGATAAAATCGCTCAAAATGATCTACTGGAGCGTCTTGAGATTTTACGCATTGGTCAGGAAGCAGAGGATTGGAATGCTGTAGAGGCTTTTCGTGGGTTTAACGGGGCCAAAGCAGAACGTGAGGCGGCCGCAAAGCGTGCTGAACAGAATTTACTCGAAAGTTTGTCTGAAGGATTTACTGAGACAGCGACGGGCCTGAGATACCAAATCATTCAGCCAGGGGATGGCATTCAGCCAGAATCAGGGCAAAATGTTTCTGTGCATTACAAGGGCATGTTAGCTGATGGCAAGGAGTTTGACAATAGTTATAAGCGTGGCAACCCTATTTCTTTTCCAGTGGGTCAAGGCAATGTGATTCCTGGGTGGGATGAAGGCATTCAACTACTTAAAGTTGGAGATAAGGCCCGATTTGTGATTCCGAGTCATTTAGGATACGGATCTCGCGGTGCAGGAGGGGTAATTCCACCAAATGCCACTTTGATTTTTGATGTTGAATTGGTCAAAGTCAGCTAAAGCCCCATACCTCACCAAAAATTACATTTGGTCTCCAAAAAATATGGCGTTTAACATGAGCTTGTTCGTGCCGTACCAGAACGCTCTAAAGTTGGTGTTGTCGGTAAAATAACTGACCCTACCTCGACCGCTGCGTCCTGATTTGAATGCACTGCTTCCCGAAAGTGTTTTAAGATTCTCTTTTGAGACATATCCCGAGAGTAGTGGATCTTTTTGATACAAAATTGGGTTATTTGCGGCATAGGCGTCGGCTTCAAGGAAAATTGTAGTATTGCGAAACAGAGGAACGGTACTCTTTTTATAGCCAAAATTTATCGGGTGCGAGCGATCAGTTTTTGCTTGAAATATTGCGCCACCGATTACTTGTGCTCCTCTATAGCGTTCTTGTTGTTCAAAGCTTGCTTGTTGACCGGTTTTTTCTGAATTCATGAGTGTCAAATCCAATAGTTCATTGTTATTAATCCAATAAGCAGCAGATCTGAATCCAATAAGATGCCCTCCTTGCTCAACCCAATTTTTTAGGACTTTACTCGCGCCGCTATCCGGGCCGCGTCCCCAAGTGGCAGGCATGATAATGGTGGTGTATCGACTTAAATTCTTGCGACCCACTTCAGAAACATCAAGTTTGGTCAAGGTAATATCATATCGCGTGTCCATTAAGTGCCAAATTTCACCAGCATCATAAGGATTTATACCGGGACCCACTAGGAGCGCTATCTTTTTTGGTTCTATGGTTCTAAAATCTGAACTGCCCAAATTCATTCCTTGAGTTGCTCCCGTGGCGATACCGTGAATTATGTGATTCTCGCTCAGGGCCTCCATTATATCATAGATCTCATCAGGAGATTTTTCTTGATTTTTGGCTGGGATCATCAAACTGCCGTAATCAAAATTTTGTTTGCCCATGGCAAATGGGCGCATCGCTACTTTAACCCGGACATTGTTTTCCAGTAAATAATTTAGGGCTTTCGGACTATAATAATCTTCCCATTCTATGATGTAGGCATAACTCTTTACGAGCTTATTTTTTGGCATTTTGAGGTCTTCAGGGCCTATTTTTTGACCCAGCTCCAGTTCCTTTAGTCTTGCACTGGTGTAGTCCAAATTAAACGCAAGAGGAAGACTCCATGCGCTGATATCATAAAATAAACTGTCCTGAAATTGTGTCCTGCGCTCAAACATAGCCTCGATGAGCGTACTTTGTGTTTGGTCCTTGGGAATGGCTATTGTTGATTTTGGAAGGTAATTTTGGCCGTCAATACGCACCGCTTTTTTAAGTCGAAATGCATCGACGTGTTGGCGATCCATGAGCTCGAGAAAAGCCCTTAATTTTGCAGAATCATGGGTGTCCTGGACTAAAAACACTTCATCACTCCCTTTGTTTTGGCGCATTTCGTGATAAAAATCCCTTTGGTAGTTCATCAAATCTTTTTTCAAAGCAATACTCGCCATAAGGGTGGATAATGCTGCCGTAAATTGATTTTTGATGGTAAATGGAAAAGTTAATATACCATTGTCGCTCTCCTGAGCATGTCCTCGAGAAGAGGCTTGTTCAAAGAGGATGCCGACCCCGCCATGAATGTCAGGAAAAGTGGATCCTTTGCCGTAATAAAAGTCATCGTAATCCTCTTCAGAATAATAAAGGCTTCCAATTTCATCCAATGCCTGCGCGTGAAATCGACCTATGGCTCGCGTGAGTTCTTGATTTAATTTTGGCGTCAGCGGATGCGTTCGTGTGGGAATCCCAGGCTGAAAAAAGAATGTAGAATTTGTCCCCATCTCATGGTGATCGGTCAAAACATTAGGATGCCACTGGTGAAAGGTTTTAATCCGTGCTTGGCTTTCTGGAAGCTGACTGGGCATCCAATCCCGATTGAGATCAAACCAATAATGATTGGTCCGCCCACCGGGCCAAACTTCGGTGTACTCTCTGTCGTTTGGGTCTGGGTTAATGTTGTTGCTTTTGTGCATATTGGCCCAGGTTGAAAATCTTTGTAACCCATCAGGATTAAAAGAGGGGTCTAAAAGAATCACACTTTCTTTGAGTGCTTTTTCTATTGCAGGGCCCTGTGCGGCGGCGAGGTAATAGGCATAGAGTAGGGCCGCATTACTGCCGCTGGGTTCATTGCCGTGTATTGAAAATCCCTGGTATAAGACAATGGGTAAAAGGCTTAAATCAAGGGATTTTTTGTTTTGATTAATTAAACTCTGGCGATCTGATTTAATTTGTTCTATTCTATTGTGATTCTCAGGTGAAGTAACTGTGAGCAGCCAAAGCGGTCTTCCCTCGTAAGTTGTCCCCCGATGCTCTATAGTCATTCGCGGACTGAGTTCTGCCAAAACCTCCATATACCTAGAGAGTCGATCGTGCGTAATATGCCATTCACCGACCTGATGCCCCACGACTTCCTCAGGCGTTGGAATTTCAGGGTTATAATTAATGTCTTGTGGCAGGTAGCCGTTTAAATCAAAATTTTGCCCTTGGATTAAAAGGCTAAAAAACAGTGTCAGGCTCAAAAACAAATATTTTTTCATATCGGGTAAGTTTCAATTTCCTAAGATAAAAAAAACCGCCTCAAGCCGGGCGGTTTATAATGGGTAATCCCTATCAATTAAAAGAGATGTTATATGTCATCAAAATTAACATCGGTAAAAGATGAACTCGGTGAACTATGCTCGTGTTCGTCGTTATCTTCTGTGCTGTAGTCTTTTTGATGGCGTTCACTAATGACTTCATCACCTTTGGCATCGATGACATAATCAATCATATCTACCAGGTGTTCCTTGAATTCTACAAAATCTTCTTTGTAGAGATAAATTTTATGTTTTTTGTAGTGAAACGACCCATCGTCGTTGGTAAATTTTTTACTCTCTGTAATGGTCAAATAATAATCACCGGCTTTGGTTTCGCGGACATCAAAAAAATAGGTCCTGCGCCCAGCACGCATTACTTTTGAGTAAATTTCCTCTTTATTTGAGGTGAACTGTTGATTCATTTTAGAAGGTATTATTGGATGCGGTTGTTACTCAAAAATCTAAAAAAAATCCAAATCTTCAAAAATTTTAAGATAATTCTTTTTCGATAAGTTGCTTCTCGTAAAGCTCTTTGTAATAGCCTGGGATTTTTATTAGCTCATTATGAGCGCCTTGCTGAATTATTCGTCCTTGGTCCATTACCAGAATCTTTGTTGCATTTTTTACAGTAGAAACGCGATGACTCACAATTATCAAGGTTTTTTGGTCCTTTACGCCGGCCAAATTACTTAAAATAGCTTCTTCGGTTTCGGTATCAACGGCACTCAGGCAATCATCCAATAATAATATTTTTGGGTTTTTTATCAGCGCTCTGGCCAGAGAAACGCGTTGCTTTTGGCCGCCACTGAGTGTAATGCCGCGTTCCCCTAAAATCGTGTCATATCCTTTGTCAAACCCTTCTATGTTGTGGTGCACATAAGCGGTTTTTGCAGCATCTTGAATCTCTTGTATTGTGGCATCTTTTGCGCCAAAGCGAATGTTGTCCGCAATACGCTCACTGAACAAAAATGCGTCTTGAGGCACATAACCAATCGCTCCACGAAGGTCGTCCAAATGATGGTCTCGAGCGGGGCAGTCGTCTAATAGATATTGTCCTTGGTCAATATCATATAATCTTGCAATGAGTTCTAAAACTGTTGATTTACCAGACCCAGTATGACCGATAATGGCCAAGGTTTCTCCCGGACCTACATCAAACGACACTTCATCAAGTGCCTTAATGCCCGTATCTGGATATGTGAAACTCACGGTATCAAAAACGATATGACCTTCTATGGGACGATGTTGGGTCGCATTATTTACGATTTCAGGTTTTTGATTTAAAAACTCATTGATGCGTTTTTGAGAGGCTTCGGCTTGTTGAACCATTGAGGAAACCCAACCCACAATGGCCACAGGCCAAGTTAGCATATTGACATAGATGAGAAATTCTACGATAGTCCCAAAATCAATGAGACCATCTATGTATTGTTTTCCACCAATATAGATGACCAAGACGTTGCTCAAGCCAATCAGCAATATCATTAATGGAAAGAATAGGGCTTGAACTTTAGTTAGATCGATATTTTTTTCTTTGCTTGTATTGGCGAGCACTTCAAATTCATTCTGGGTTCTGTTCTCGAGGCTGTAGGCCTTAATTACAGAGACACCGCTAAATCGTTCTTGAGTAAAGGTGGTTAATTCAGACAAATATTGTTGAACCACGGTACTGCGTTTAT
>CALJFV010000124.1 GCA_938074515.1 uncultured Flavobacteriaceae bacterium | reverse complement strand
TTCTGAGAATAATTCTGAAGGATTTGGATTTCTCGTCCCTAGAGAGAGATTAATCAAAAGGCGATTATGCTCATTCAGTGACCAATTTGTCCCGAGGGCAAACGACGGGTTCAAATAGTCAAATTTGGGGGCGGTCAAGATTTGCGTCCCAAAGTCTTCAATTTCAAAATCTGAAAAAGTTACATCATATCCTCTTTCTTCCCAGAGCGCAGTGTAATAATACTTAAATGATTTGATGCGCATATAATCCAGACGTAAAGCAATATCCATATCTAAATCATTACCAAGTGATTTAGTGGCCATGGCATAAAGTCCGACATCGAAGCGCTTATAGTCTGGAATCAGTCGCTTTACTCCTGTATTGGGATTGGACTCATTCTCCAGATAACGCCCAGAAACCCCTGTTTTTATGGACTTAAATCCAGTCAATTTCGGAACTAAATCTAAGGAAACCGCATGGGTTTGAAGGTCTAGGTCCAAAGAGGCTTTATTTTGATCGCTACCCCTACGGATGTCGTACTCTAAACGATTATTCATTTGAAAATCATAGCGCAAATCAATTCGCCCAAGGGTCTCAGATTTAACAAAGACTTTTGCCGACGCGATTTGATGACTCACTTTTTGTTTTGGTCGATCAATTGAATAAGTAAAATCCTCAATAATTAATGGTCGAGGGCTGTATATGGCCTGAAATTGATCTTGAGCTCCTCCTAAATGAGACGCGCGAAGAATACCTATAGTGTTTTCCACACGATTAAAGCTCAATTCAAAGCCTCGATTAAACAGATTAAGCCCTATTCGGCCTGCTGCGGCATAGGAATCCATGCCTGTATTACTTAAGTTATAGTCAGGGGCATTGAAATCACCATATTTTTTAATGGTTCCTTCTACAGCGCTGTACCAACCCATTGCCGTGCTTTTAATTAACCCAAAATGCGCCGATCCTCCTCGACCATTGTTCTGAGCTGAAAGCCTTGCCTTGCCATAAATCGAATCTTTAATAGGAATACGTTGTGATTTTAAAATAACAAATCCACCGATAGCATCACCACTGTATTGTAGAGCCGATGAATTCTTAATGATTTCAATGGAATTTGCGAGATTGATGTCAATGTTTGGAGCATGTTCTGAACCCCATTCTTGGTCCTCCATCCGGACCCCATTATTGATTATGGTCACACGACTACTGTGTAATCCATGAATCGATGGTTTAATTACGGTATTACCAAAACTAAATCCACTTACCCCGGTCACTCCCGAAACTAAGTCGCCCAGGGATTGACTGCTATTGCGCTCAATTGTGCTTGTGTTTAAAACATTTTTATTTGCTGACACGGATCCCTCAGAAGCACCACTGAGTATAACTTCATTCAGTTCCTCATAATGGTGTTCGAGCTTGAAGGTTTTAAAGGTATTTTCTTTAATCTTCAGACTAAAATTCCTGGCATTACATTGATCATGGGTCACGGACAATGTGTAGCTGCCCAAACACAGATTATCAAATGAAAACATCCCGTCCTCATTACTGAAGGTAGATATTTCCAATTCTTCTATGGAAATAAGGGCTTGCGCAAGCGCTGAATCGTCGTGCTGATCTAAGATTTTTCCAGCAAATGTAAAGTCACAAATTTGTGCTTTTGAAAAGGGGCTCATCAATAGAAAAAGCACCCATAAAAGTCTTTGCATTACAGTGATTTAAATGGACCAATAATTATTAATAATACTCTGGTTTTTAAATCATTGTAGGCGGGCCTCGTGAGAAATTTGTAGTGAGAAATTGATTGTTGAAAAATTCACTATGCCAAAAATTTGATTGCTCAAAAACAACCAAAACGTGCGCACTAATTGGGGGGTTAAAGCTTAATGTTATGGAGCTAAAGTGAAAGGCTAAAACATCACATTTGTGATTCAGCTCGTGAAGATGGGTTGAATTTTGATTGCACCCTAAATGTTTGTGGCCTTCTAAAACGTGCCCTAATTGAATAAAACTCGGCAGGAGTAATAACAACCCCAGGAACAGGCCGGCAAAACGATATTTCCTTTGTTGTACTATGATGGCTTTTTTACTCAAGAGGATCGTCTTCTAAAGAATTTCTGTAAAAATAGGATAAAAAACTCTTTTTCACCAAAGAGCCATCCAAAAAAGACTAGCAGAAACTGATAGAGAATTAGGGTAGCAATAACATAAATGGTGTTGAAATAGATCGGTTCTAGACCAGCCAAGGTTGGATTCAACTTCAGCAATGGACCTGTGACCTTGGCAGAAGAGCTTCCTGTTAGGGCAAAGACCACCAAAATCTTTGTCACCTGAAAATTACTGGTGACATTCCATCGCTTTTTGAGTTTTTCAAACATCGGGCACAAAGTTAGCCATTCATTAAGTGATTTTCTCTATTGCCCATATAATTTAACAACACAAATTACGGCAAACCAATTAAGCGGTAAGCTCGATAATCTGTGCGGCCAACTCTTCCCCGATTCGATCTTGCGCTTCGTTCGTGGCTGCGCCAATGTGCGGTGTCAAGGAACAATACTCATTCATCAAGACCTGTATGGCTGGGGTTGGTTCGTTTTCAAAAACATCCAAAGCGGCAAAGGAGATATGACGAGACTCTAGAGCAGCGATTAACGCAACTTCGTCGACTACGCCGCCACGTGCTGCATTAATCAAACCAGCGCCAGCTTTCATTTGTGCCAATTCATTGGCTCCCATAACATAGTCTTTTTGGGCTGGAACATGTAAGGTTATAAAATCACTTTCTCTCAAGACATTTTCGAAACTAGAGGCGGTTAAATCAAAATTAACCATTTGTTGGTCATAAAATTTCAAACCAATTGAGGCAGAAGGAACATACTGATCAAAGTAAATGACACGCATTCCTGATCCCAACGCAATTTGAGCGACGGCTTTACCTATTCTCCCAAAACCAATAATTCCCATAGTTTTACCTCTAAGCTCGCGTCCTTTGGCATAAGCTTTTTTAAGCGCACCAAAATTAGTATCTCCCTCTAGAGCCATAGCACGATTGGATTGATGCAAAAATCTTACTCCTCCGTACAAATGGGCAAACACCAACTCTGCCACCGATGCTGATGAGGCAGCAGGGGTATTGATTACATGCAAACCTTTAGATCGAGCGTAATCCACATCAATATTATCCATGCCA
>CALJFV010000123.1 GCA_938074515.1 uncultured Flavobacteriaceae bacterium | reverse complement strand
TCTGCTGTTAATCGCTATGGCTGTTAACTTCGCTAAATTTTTAGGATTAAAAACAATCTGGATTCTACCCTATATCGCTTGGCTATTCATTGCCACATCGCTCAATGCCTATATTGTGTTGCAAAACCCTTGATTGAATTTTTACACATCTTTCTTTCGCAACAAGGCCCTTGAACCCCATCAAAAGTCCTGTGATTCCGACAAATTCAAGCGGGCCTACTGAGTTAGAGGGGCCTCTAAATATGGAAAGTCTGTTAAAAAAATGCGATTCCCTTGATCAACCCCATCGCTAATCAGCATAGGACCATTCACTCCATCAAATCGATTGCCCTCTGGACCGCCAAAGAGCAAGAGTAAGGTAGTGTCCATCACATCATCGGTTAGCTGGCGTCCGGTAAACCAAAGGTCTGCATTGCGATAGGTTGTGGGGCCTTCTGAGGCGAGCTGCAATGCGTCGGTGGTGGCTAAGAATTCGGCAAATCCTGGTGCATCAAAACCCAAAACATTACTCTGAAAACTCACGGGAACCTCATTGAGGACATATCCCACAAAATACGTGTCAATGTTTTCTTTAAATACTTGCGGGAACGTCAAATTAGTTGTGCCAGAGATCACATCTTGGGCACTGCGCATAGAAACCGCAGCACGATTGAACGCATCTTGTAATGGACCATTACTGCTGAATACGGAATTAATTGCAGGTCGCCCCGCTATGTCTTGTTGAACATAAACGCCACTAAAGTCAAGTCCGTCTATACACTGAGGGCACGAACCACCGCAATCTATGCCAGTTTCGTCCCCATTTTGAATGCCGTCTGTACAACTGACTTGTTCAATCACATTATTAAAATCATCGGCATCTTCGCATGCGATAACCAATAAGGCAAAAAATGGTAAAAACCGCCAGAATCGTAAATTTAATGCTGCCATATCAATATTTTCTTTTGGTACTCACCCAAACATTGTAGGCGTTTGGCAGATTAAAATCTCCGTAATCATTCAATGCGTGGGATGGGGCCACACCCAACAACTCAGTGGGCAGGGTGATGGCCACTGTCAAAACATTGGTTTGGGCAAAGGCGTCTAAAGCATCAGTTCCCGCATTAAAACCTTCAGGAGCCACCGTACCACTTTGTATCAATGAAAAACGCTCTTGATCAAAGAAAAATGGATCACGTCTCGGTCCAGCAAAAAGACTAATCGAATCAAGTTGCTCTATAAATGTCTCTTCTAAATCTGAGATCGGAACAGAGCCCATTAAATCATTTACATTTATTTCAGAAGAAACACCTTGGGTCTCAGCAATTACGGCACTCGGCCCAAAAAAATACATAATACTGTCTCGAGGAATTGCTTGGATCACCAAATCCTCTTTAAAATCACCATCATTATCGATATTAAATTCAATCATGACATCGGGATCAAAACGAGCTTCCTGAGATACTGTTCCCACACTCAGTGGGCTCTGTAACGTAACTACGAATACCGTCTTATCTGCCTGAGCCCCGCGAAAAGCATAAAAATCGGCAATATCCGCAGAGGTGTAAGCCACCGCAGGACCATCTCCCTGTTCTGAGCTAGAGAGAAACACCCACAGAACACCGAGGCTCAATATTGGAATTAAGGAATAAATTTTAGACATATCCTTCTAATGTGGTGAATGATTTCTTTAATTTTAAACCAACAATTGGCCTAACTCTACAAAAATAACAAATGAACCCGTCTTCAGCTGGTTGGATTAAAAAATTTATCAAAGAGATTGATCAAAAAGCACTTTGCAATGCCTATGCTGAGGTCGATGATCTATATCACGGCCTTAAATCGGGAGGCTTTATTTATGGTATGTCCTTAGTGGGATTAGCGCCACAGGCCAAAACAACCTTAAATTTAACGATTGAAGAACACACCAAAATAAATCTGCTCCACGCCCTGTGCTACACCTATTTTAAAAAGAATCCCAAAGGAGAATACGATGATTGTATTGCCGCAATTGTTGCTTTCTATCAACTTATGGGCAAAGGGCAACCTGGCCTGCTGCACAAACTGAGTTTTGCAAAAAATCCAAGTGACAACCTTGAAGCCATTATCAATGCCCGTTTACACGAAAATAATCTTGGACGTAATGCAGAGGTTTCGTCTTTGATTACCTATGTCTTGTTGTTTATTGATATTTTAGTTTTTCAAGAATATCTGAAAGGAGACCAAGAAGTACAAAGGGCCTTCGATCGCATGGAGCATCTATGTATTCAATCCTGTACTTGGGCCCTAGAGAGCAAGTTACAACCCAATAAATATGATCATATGTTTATTGAGATGCTCCGCAACGCCCTAAAAAAGCCCCTGAAGCATTCCGAAATTCCAGCACAAGAACTCTTGGAGCAAATGGCAGAAACCTCGCTTTTGTTTAAACAGTTTTTAATGGATGTCTGCTGTTTGGGTGTATGGGATGACCGAATGATGGACGCAGCAGAGCTTCATTTTCTTCAGGATTTTGAAAAGGCCTTGGGGCTTGAACCCGGGACAGCCTTGGCGGGAGTCGGCGATTTAGACCAATTTTCAAGGACTCATGCTCAATCTGTACGGCTTTTTGAGCATGCCAATCCAGTAAAATTATTGTACAAGCAATCAAGCGCTATGGTCAAAACCCTGATTTTACGCAATAAAAATCGATTGATCAAGGAACTCGCTGAAAGCGGGGAACTGGTTAAACTATTGACTTTGTCCACGGTACGAGACCTTAACAAAAAAGAAAAGCAAAAGGTTAAAGACCAATTATTAGATATCTGTAAAACTGTCCCTTCACTGACCTTGTTTCTGCTCCCCGGGGGGTCCTTGCTTCTTCCCATAATGGTCAAGCTTATTCCAAAACTGCTGCCCTCTGCATTTAATGAGAACGCCATTGACGAATAATAAAACATCTCCTCGCTATGTGTTATGACCTTAAAGCCATGAAATGGAAGCGCAATGGTTGGCGCTTTCAGATGAATCATTGTCCTCGGGACTGAGTGAAAAATTTATAGAAAAAAGTCAAGACATTGCTTTAAACGCGCACAGCGTTGCACCCTTACGCAAAAAAGCAATAAATCTTCCCGTCGATTATGACGCGTCTGAACCATTTGACTATTCGAAGTCAGAAAACACTTGGGATTTATTCAGCGGGCTTAATTAGCGACATCACTGATAAACTTAATGCGGTAAAGACGAATTTCTTCCTCCTCGTAATCCCCGTCAAAGGCTTCCAAAGCGGGGCCCACTTGATCACTCTGGGCCTCCATGAAATAATCGTGCAATTCCTCTTGAGAATCTTCATCCAAAATATCTTCCAGGTAATAGTCAATATTTAGCTTCGTACCACTATAAATAATGGCTTCCATCTCTTTAATGAAGTCCTCCATGGCAAGCCCCTTTGCCTGGGCAATGTCGGTTAACGGCAGTTTGCGATCTACACTTTGAATGATATAAAGTTTCAGAGCACTGTTAGACCCTGTGGACTTAACCACAAAATCATCGGGACGCAAAATTTCATGCTCGTTGACATAATTTTCAATGAGCGTCACAAAACTAGCGCCATACTTTTTGGCCTTACCCTCGCCTACCCCATGAACGTTGGACAGTTCTTCTATGGTAATCGGGTATTTTAAGGCCATATCCTCCAACGATGGATCCTGAAAAATTACAAAGGGAGGTAGCGCTAATTTATCGGCAATCGTTTTGCGTTCTGCTTTGAGTATTTTAAAAAGTGCCTGATCCGCTACTGCGCCAACTTGACCCGCAGTGCTTACCACCACATCGTCGTTTGCCTCTTTATAGCTATGATCTTCGGTCATAAAAAAGGATGTTGGTGCTTTGAGAAAAGCATGACCAGTATCGCTTATTTTCAAAACGCCATAGGTTTCTATGTCTTTGGTAAGCAGACCTGCCACAAGCGCCTGTCGTATCAAAGCCATCCAATATTCAGAAGGACGATCCATTCCAGAACCAAAAATTGCCATGGTGTCTGTTTTATGCGACTTAATCAAAGCATTCACCTTACCGCGCATAACGTGCACTACTTCTTTGGCTTTATATTTTTGATGGGTTTGTGCTATGGTCTTAAGCAAATCGACTAATTGTTCCTGAGCCTCGTGCTTTTTCTTTGGATGACGCATATTATCATCCATATCTCCTCCTTCACCAGTTTCATTATCAAATTCTTCCCCAAAATAATGGAGAATAAATTTGCGTCGAGAAATAGAGGTCTCGGCAAAAGCCACGACATCCTGAAGAAGTGCCAAACCAATCTCTTGTTCAGCCACAGGCTTGCCGCTCATAAACTTTTCAAGTTTTTCGATGTCCTTGTAACTGTAGAAAGCCAAACAGTG
>CALJFV010000122.1 GCA_938074515.1 uncultured Flavobacteriaceae bacterium | reverse complement strand
CAAAGTTCGTGGTATGGCCCAAAGTCCAATCAAAAGAATTCTTGTTGAATGCTCTAGAGTTGTCCCAACAAGCCCTACACAAAAGCCCCATATTGAGGAATTGATTATTGAATACCAAAGACACCAATACACCAAAGAATATCGAGAACTAGTCGGTGAATTTTACTTGAAAATGTAGGCCAATCCGAAGGGTCTTTATAAATTTGTATAACTAAAAATTGACCTGATGAAGCCTGATTTATTTGAAGCACCAGATTATTACAATCTTGATGATTTACTTACCGAAGAACACAAGCTTATTAGAGATGCAGCACGTGCTTGGGTAAAGCGCGATGTTTCCCCGATAATTGAAGAAGCTGCTCAAAAGGCTGAATTCCCAAAATCAATTATTCCTGGATTAGCGGAAATCGGTGCTTTTGGCCCATATATACCTGAAGAATACGGGGGCGCTGGACTCGATCAAATCGCCTATGGAATTATCATGCAAGAAATTGAGCGTGGTGATAGTGGAGTCCGCAGTACTGCCTCTGTTCAATCATCTCTAGTGATGTATCCAATTTGGGCCTATGGCAATGAAGAACAGCGTCAAAAATATCTTCCAAAACTCGCAACAGGTGAGTGGATGGGTTCCTTTGGGTTAACTGAACCAGATTTTGGCAGTAATCCTGCAGGAATGGTTACAAATTTTAAAGATCAGGGAGATCACTATTTACTTAATGGCGCTAAACTCTGGATTTCAAATTCACCATTTTGTGATGTAGCCGTAGTTTGGGCTAAAGACGAGTCAGGGCGAATTCATGGGCTCATTGTAGAAAGGGGTATGGATGGATTTACCACCCCTGAGACACACAATAAGTGGTCTCTGCGTGCTTCTGCTACAGGAGAATTACTTTTCCAGGATGTCAAAGTGCCTAAAGAAAACTTATTGCCGAATAAATCAGGATTGGGCGCCCCACTGGGTTGTCTTGATTCAGCACGTTACGGAATTGCTTGGGGGGCTATTGGCGCAGCCATGGACTGCTATGACACTGCGTTGCGATATGCCAAAGAGCGCATACAATTTGGCAAGCCTATTGCCGCCTTCCAATTACAACAAAAGAAACTCGCTGAAATGATTACCGAAATCACCAAAGCACAACTCTTGGCCTTCAGACTTGGCCAGCTCAAAGAAGAAGGACGAGCCACTTCAGCCCAAATATCTATGGCCAAACGCAATAATGTGGCCATGGCTTTAAATATCGCCAGAGAATCACGCCAAATTTTAGGGGGTATGGGAATTACCGGCGACTATTCTATCATGCGTCATATGATGAACCTTGAAAGTGTCATTACCTATGAAGGAACCCATGACATTCATTTATTAATTACCGGTTTAGACATTACGGGGGAAAACGCTTTCAAATAATCATATTAGAAAAATCAATAACAAAGGCTTTTTCTCGAGAGAAAAAGCCTTTTTCTTTGTTATAAAATTGTCTATGCTTCATCAGGTACTTCAAAAAATTGGCCCCCTTCAACAGGAGATTATTAATCACCCGCTTTATTCACATATTCAACGTCCGGCCGATTTGCATCGCTTTATGGAACATCATGTCTTTGCGGTTTGGGATTTTATGTCCTTACTCAAGGCATTACAGATAGAGCTTACAGGAACAACCTTACCATGGATCCCCGTTGGTGACCCAGAAATTAGATATTTGATTAATGAAATTGTTTTAGCAGAAGAAACTGATCTCGATATCAATGGCAAAAGAAGAAGTCATTTTGAAATGTATCTCAATGCCATGAGCGATGCAGGGGCCTCAACCAAAGACATAAAGGATTTTGTATTAAATATTAGTCAAGGAAAGCCTTGGTATCAGGCCGCAATGAATATCGATCTTCCGGCATCCGTCAGATCATTCCTGCGCTTTACTTTTTCAGTAATTGATTCAAATGAGCCCCATAAAATCGCAGCGGCATTTACTTTTGGCCGAGAAGACCTAATTCCTCAAATGTTTACCTCCCTAATTCGCTCAATTCAACAACAATTTCCAGAAGAAAATTTAACAGGATTTCATCACTATTTCCAGAGACACATAGAATTAGATGATGACACCCATGGGCCACTAGCCCTAAAAATGATTCATGAATTGTGTGGCACAGACACCCAAAAATGGGAAGAAGTTACTGAGACTGCCGTACAAGCTCTTGAGCTGAGAATGCAGTTATGGAATGGGGTGTTAAAAGAAATACAGCAGGCCGAAACACCAGAATTGATCTAAGATTCTGGAGCCAAAGTAACGTTTAGCCCATCTAAATCTGGAGTCATGAATAATTGACATCCTAATCTAGAATTTTCTTGAACATGAAAAGCCTCTGCCAACATCGCGAGTTCATCCGCACTTTGTTTGGGTAAAAGATGACTGCTATTAATATAACTTTGGCAAGAGGCACACATAGCCATACCGCCACAAACGCCGATGGTGCCCTCTGGAGCTAATTCATATGCACGAACAACTTCCATAAGGTTCATGTTCATGTCTGTCGGCGCGGATACTTGATGGGTTTTACCATCACGATCGGTAATAAACAAAGTAATCTCCTGAGTCATCTAGAATTTGATTAATCAATTGACTTGATAACAGCTTTTGGGGCTTCTTTTTTTGTGCCATCAAAACCTTCTACCCCGCCAACTGTTGTGTATTTCATAACATAACGTCGATCTGGATATATTCGTTTATATGCGCTTTGACACATTAATGTTGCTTCGTGGAAACCACAAAGAATTAATTTAAGTTTGCCCGGATAAGTATTGACATCTCCTATGGCATAAACACCAGGAATATTGGTTTGATAATCCAATGAATTATCCACCTTAATCGCATTTTTTTCAATTTCCAGGCCCCAATTTGCTATGGGCCCCAGTTTGGGAGCCAGTCCAAAAAGAGGAATAAAGGCATCACATTTTAGCGACATTAGGTCCCTCTCTGTCTGTACTTGTACCGCACTCAAAGAACCTTCACCCACCAGCCCAACAACCTCGCCAGGGGTTACGAGGCTGATTTTTCCCTGATTTTTCAGTTCCTGAACCTTTTCGACACTGTCCAAAGCTCCACGAAATTCATTGCGTCGATGCACTAAGGTTACCGAAGCTGCCACATCAGATAAAAAGATGCTCCAGTCTAAGGCTGAATCCCCTCCACCCGCAAGGACAACATGCTGATTTCGATACTGTTCTGGATTCTTAATGAAGTAAGCAACGCCATTACCTTCATATTGCGCCAAATTGTCTATTGGGGGTTTACGCGGCTCAAAACTTCCCAAGCCTCCGGCAATAGCCACTACTGGGGCGCAATGCTGAGTCCCATGATCTGTGGTAACTAAAAATGTTCCGTCTTCAAGTTTTTCTAAAGTTTCCGCACGCTCTCCAAGGGTAAATCCTGGTGAAAATGGGGCAATTTGTTCCATTAATCGCTCTGTCAAATCGCCAGCCAATATCTCAGGATATGCAGGTATATCATATATGGGCTTTTTAGGATAAATCTCACTGCATTGACCACCTGGTTGAGGCAAGGCATCGATCAAGTGGCACTTAAGTTTCAACAATCCTGCCTCAAACACTGTAAAAAGGCCAGTAGGACCTGCGCCGATAATCAAAATATCTGATTTTATCACAAATTGTGTTTTATACTGCCAAATTAATATTTCGTGAGTCTTCTATTTATGACCTTTGTCATTATATCATTTTGTGGCTATCAATTAAATGTTCACCACCTCCTGAATCTCAGGAGCAAATTTCTGAATCGTCATAGCGACCCCACTTTTTAAGGTCATTTGGTTTACGGAACAATCCACACAGGCCCCCTCAAGGCGAACCACCACCTTATCCTCCTCCACTGAAACTAAGGATATATCC
>CALJFV010000121.1 GCA_938074515.1 uncultured Flavobacteriaceae bacterium | reverse complement strand
CGCATGAAGCGCGTGGGCAACGAGCTCTTTACCCGAGCCATTGGGGCCCGTAATTAATACACGGGCATCGGTCGGAGCTACTTTGTCGATCATTGATTTAATGTGACCCAAGGCTTGTGATGAGCCGATCATGGTGTATTTTCGGGCGACTTTTTTGGATAATCGGTTGTTGGCGACCACTAATTGCTTGCGATCTAAGGCTAAGCGAACCGTATTGAGCAGACGATTCAAATCTGGTGGTTTTGAAATGTAATCAAAGGCACCCAAGCGCATGGCTTCTACAGCAACCTCAATATCCCCGTGTCCTGAAATCATCACCACCGGAATCTCGGCATATTGTTCTTGCATGGCGCCTAAAAGTTCCATGCCATCCATTACGGGCATTTTTATATCGCAAAAAACCAAATCGAATTCTTGAGATTGAATCATTTCTAGACCTTGACGCCCATCTTCTGCCTCATATACCTCGTAATCGGAATCTTCCTCCTTCAGAATCTTTGAGAGCACCCGTCTAATAGCCGCTTCATCTTCTACAATTAAAATTTTAGGCATGATCAATCAGTTTTCGGAGGTTCTTGAATCGATCGGGTATATAAATGCACATCGCGCTGAGGAAAAGGTATGGTGATGTTGTTCTCCCTAAAAAGCTGATCAATTCTAAAACGAATATCACTTTTAACCATAGGGTCCGTGAAACTATCAGTGACAAAAAAATTAATACTAAACATCAGAGCGGAATCCCCGAAATCCTCGAAAAGAACAAAAGGTTTGGGTCGGGTCGAAACCCTTGTGTCTTTTTCCAAACTTTTCAGCAACAATGTTTTGACCAATACCGTATCACTCCCATAGGCCACACCTACCATCACTGTCTCTCTAGTTTGTTTGTGATTTTGGGTATAATTGTATACCGTATCTGAAATGAATTTGTGATTCGGAATAATCAAGACCTTGTCATCACGCGTGATGGCTCGTGTCGTGCGCAGACGAATATCTACCACGCGGCCGACCTTGCCCTCAACTTCAATAATATCACCCGCTTGGAGCGACTTATCCAACATGATAAAAATTCCTCCCAAGACATCTTGAAAGAGTTCCTGCAAGGCCAAACCAACGCCTACCAAAAGGGCAGCACTGGCGGCAAGCACCGGGGTTACATTAACCCCAGAAAAACTCAATACCGCAAAAACAACAATCACATAGGCCAGATATTTTATAAACTTAAAGACACTGACGAACTTGTGGGTGTCCGTTTCATTGAGATTTCTGGTGTAGAGTTTAAGCACCAGCCCCAAAATATAACTCGTTGCGATAAATGAAAAAATAACCAGTAGCAGGGTTCCCACAGTAATGTGAATGAGATTCGCTCCTTCACCCCAATGAAAACCCCAATTCAAAATATCAGAAATGGCCTCCCAAACGCTTCGCTTGAGGGTCTGGGCCAATTCTTGTTCGGCATCTTGAATCAATATTTCAACCATTTAATTAGTTCTTTATAACTCGGCTTTTTCCCATACATCAATATACCCACACGATAGATTTTCGCGGCAAACCAGACCGTTCCCATAAAGGTAATAAATAAAAGCAGCACCGAGAAAATTTGTTGCCACAGGGGAACCCCAAAAGGAATGCGCATAAGCATCACCACTGGTGAAGTCAGAGGAATAAAACTAAAAACCTGCGACACAGTCCCGTGGGGATCTTCAATTACAGTAAAAACCCCTACATAAACAGCAATGATTAGCGGCATCAAAATAGGCAATAAAAACTGCTGCGTATCTGTTTCACTATCCACTGCAGCACCAATAGCGGCATAAAAAGAAGCGTACAAAAGATACCCGCCTATAAAGTACAAAAAGAACATTACCACGAGATTCGTTAATGGCAATTGCCATATCTCCTTTGCCACGGCAACGGCTATTTCCTGAGAAGCCTGATCCCCCATCTGTGTGGCCTCCTGGGCCATACTGACTCCCGAGCCCAATTCAAGGCCAAGTATTCCTGAAGCAATTATAGAAAACACTCCAAGTATGACGACCCAGATCGCAAATTGAGTAATTCCTGCCAGCGTTGTTCCAAAGATTTTTCCCAACATCAAAGCACGGGGTTTAACCGAAGAAATAATGACCTCAATGATTCGGCTCGTTTTTTCTTCAATGACACTACGCATGATCATATTGCCGTAAATAATGATGAACATAAAGAGTAAATAGCCCGCTGCGCCCCCAAAAACAAGTTTCAATCCCGAACCAAGTTTTGAGGTTTCTTGTCCAGCAAAAGTTTCGAGCTGGGTAGAAACATTAAAATACAACGCCTCTATCGCCTTGTCATCAATACCGTTTTCTCTTAAAACTAGAGCATTAGATTGACGTTGCAATAAGCGCTCGATAGCGACTGTCACCCCTAAAGCCGGATTGTCGACGCTGTAAAATGTAATGCCCTTACGCAGTGCTCCGATAGAATCAACTTTTGGAATATAGAGAAGGCCATAGGCCTCTGTCGCCTGAGCCAGGGTCTTCGCCTGCTCTAATTCCATCTCTGGTAAGATTTCGAAACGCAACTGTTCGCGATCTTCAAAAAGATGGCCAAAATAACCACTTTGATCCAAAACCTTAATCTCCTTCAAAGCATCATTATTCATATTGGAGAGGTAGGCCACCACAGAAATTAATGCCACCATTAATAAGGGACTTAAAAAAGTCATGACCACAAAAGATTTGTTTCGAATCTTATTGAGATATTCTCTTGTAATGATAAGACCAAGGTGTTTCATGAATCTATTACTTAATTGTTATTACTTGAATGTAAGTTATGCTCTGATTTATCTCTTGTCTTGATTTATTGCTTGAACAAATAAATCGCTGGCCGAAGGAACCTCTGCCACAAAATGATAAATCGTTCCAAAACGACCCAACCCTGTGAGTAAGTCATTGGGATGATCCTGGTCAGAGACTTGAAGACTAAATTGTACCCCACGATAAACAGACTTAAAAGCGCTTGGGGTAATATTGAACTCTGTCGCGATGGCTTTCAGGGTCTTCTCAGGATCAGTGCATTCGATACCGACTTTATAACGATTACTCAAATGGGCCCGTTTGATCTCCGTTAGATTACCGTCTAAAATTTTCTTTGATTGATGAACCAAAGCGATATGATCGCAGAGTTCTTCCACAGACTCCATTCGATGGGTTGAAAAAATAACTGTGGCGCCTTCGTCCCTCAGGCGCAGAATCTCCTGCTGAATGACTTGAGCATTTATCGGATCAAAACCACTGAAGGGCTCGTCAAAAATCAATAGTTTAGGCCGGTGTAAGACGGTAACAACAAACTGTATTTTTTGAGCCATTCCT
Source organism: uncultured Flavobacteriaceae bacterium (assembly GCA_938074515.1). Lineage (GTDB taxonomy): Bacteria > Bacteroidota > Bacteroidia > Flavobacteriales > Flavobacteriaceae > BACL21. The sequence continues at coordinate 510 of CALJFV010000121.1, read as the reverse complement.
TTGGATAACTCCTGAATTTTTTTGTCCCACCAATGCCCAATTTCAAGCCGTTCAAACCACATTTTAAGCTGGGCTTTTGCATCAGATTTAGACATGCCTTTAAGCTGTGCAAGATAGAGGGCTTGCTCTCCTACTTTCATAGATTTATAAAGTCCCCGCTCCTCAGGCAAATAACCAATATCGCTTATGTGGTGCGGAGCGAGTGGAGCACCATCTAAAAATACCTTGCCCTGATCCGGCATAGTAATTTGATTGACGATACGAATTAAAGTCGTTTTACCCGCCCCATTAGGACCGAGCAATCCAAAAATAGACCCATTAGGAACAGAAAGACTGACCCTGTCTAATGCCTTAAAATCGCCAAAAGATTTAGAAACCTCCTTCACTTCTAATAATGCCATAACTCAAATTATTGATCGTGCTTTAATAAACGCATAATTACCCAGTAAAGTTAATTCATCTGCAAGGAAAATGGGTAGTTTATAAACAAAACCCACCCTAAATCAGATG
>CALJFV010000120.1 GCA_938074515.1 uncultured Flavobacteriaceae bacterium | reverse complement strand
TCTCGAATATCTTCTACAACACACACGATGGATTTATCTCGATTGACATTCGCACAGATCGCACAAAGGGGCTGATCTGAGATATTATGACATTGTTTACAAAATTGACTTTGCTCTCGAAGTTCTGTTAACGCCTGACTTAGAGCCAAAGTACGCCCATTAGGCTGTTTGAGTAGATGCAACACCAAACGCAAGGCAGTGCGTTTACCAATCCCAGGCAGTAAGGCCATTTCATCCACGGCACGAGCCAATAGTTTTGATGAAAAATCCATTTCTAGGCTTTATTCAATACTAAATTTTTTGGTGATTTGTCCCCAAGGACCATTGAGTCGCAGTACGTAAAGACCAGAGGAAAATTCTTTTAAGTCAATTCTGTATGGTGCCTGTAAAAAGGCCGATGGCTCATAAAAAAGCAACTTACCTTGAAGGTCAAATATTTGGATACTCGAGGTTTGAGGAGTTTCCAAAACCAAATTTAAATAATCTTGAGCTGGAACAGGAGCGAGACTCATTTGTACTTGCTGAAAATCTTCATTGGCAACGACGTATCCATACTTTGTAGAGGACCAAAGACCACGGCCATAGGTGCCTGCATAAATTTTTCCATTGGCTTGGTTTATTTCTAATTCACTCACAATGACATTGGGCAAATTGGTCATAAAGGGCTGCCACTCGCTGAAGGTATCATCTATATAAAAGACCCCATAGTCCATTCCGAGGTATAGCCCATTGCTTCCATTATCATCCCACACCACAGTAAGGGCACTAAAATCGGGTAAATTCAAGGTTAGCGAATTCCAGGTTTGACCACCATCGTCAGAGACGCGAACTTTCGCACTGCCTGTTACTGCAACGGCAACACGCATGGGATCGGCAGGGTGAATGGCAATAGAGTTCACGCCGCCAGGTGGCGTCATGGTTTGCCAGTCCGTCGCCCCCCCATCCATTGTTCTGTATAACTGAGCCCCCCTAGAAGCATAGATCACCTGATTGTCAGAAGCCGCAATTTTCATTTGACTCAGGTCTCCACCAAAATCTTGAGAAATTGGCGTCCAATTCCCTCCTTTATTTTCACTTTTAAAGACCTGCTCAAAAGCGCAATAAATTGTATTTTGAACTGTTGGGTCTTGCTCAAATGGAGAAACCCAGGCCCCTGACCCAGAGCCTGGCTCTGGAAGATTTAGCAATGTAGTTCCTGCATTTTCTGTGCGGTACATGCCGCCAAATTGTATCATTCCGTACAATAAATCTGGATTATCTTTATCGACAAAGCCTTCCATACCATCGGCTCCAATCCAATCAATCCACTCCCCCGTTTGGGCACTGTAAAATGAAGATCCATTATCTTGGGACCCCCCGGTGACTACGACATCTGGTGTTTGAGAAACCCCGATTTTATAAAATTGTCTTATCCCGAGTCCCGTGGACAAATCGGTATAATAATCAGCAGTAATTTCTGTTGTATTGGGCGCTTTAAAAATACCTCCATCTGATCCCACATAGAGCGTAGTCCCTACAAATTCCAAAATATCAACATCGGCATGACAATAGCCGATCCCTGCACTTGCCGCGTTTCCAGGCACCCAGTCAGAACTTATCTCAAAATTAACACCGCCATCGAGCGAGCGCCAGGTCAAAACACCGGCAATGTGGACCTCATTGACGTCACTGGGATTAACAGTGATATCCATATCCCTGGGTGCCTGACCCCCTGGGTCAAATCCAGCCGTATCATAGCCGAAATAATTCCGTCCTGTGTGATCGAGCTCAGTAAATGTGAAGGCGGCATTGTCGGATTTATAAAGTCCCCCAAAACTGCCTCCATCGGCTTCAATTACATAAACAACATCAGGAGCACTCTCAGAAATACCAATCATTTTTGGCTCACTATTGGGGAGGTCTTGATGGGTTATAAAAGTTTCACCGCCATCCACAGAAACGTGAAACTTTAGACCAGATGCATAGATAACTTGTGGATCGCCAGGCTTAAATTCTATATCATAGCCTCTATTTTCGTTGGGCACAACTTCATCCCAAGCAAATCCTCCATTGGTAGAACGGAAAATACCTTGATTTTGGGCCGATGCAAATAGGATCAGGGAATTCGTTGGATGGATTAAAATTTTATTGACCACGCTGTTCCCGATTTGACCAACATTGGTCCAAGTAGCTCCCGCGTCTTGCGAACGGAATATTAAACCCGATGTTGAACCAAAAAAATAGGTCTCAGGATCCGAAGGATCGATGGCTACAGAATAAACTTTAATGTTGGCTATGTAATCGGTTAAAGGCACCCATGTCTGACCTCCATTATAGGTGCGCCATACACCACCAGTTTCACCGCCCACGATGATATGCTGATCATTATCTTGTTGCACTGAAATTCCCGTAACCCGACCAACTCCAGGACTCCAATGCGTAGTGGCATTCCAATATTGCGGCCCCATTTCTTCCCAAAAGTCAAACATATTTACTCTGCCTGATGAAGTCTCATTTAAATAGGCTTCATAAGCTTGTATTTCAGAAATACGCTCTATGGTATTGGGCAGATAGCCTTGATCATCTTTCAGTTTTTCGGCCATATGCAGCCAACGTTGAAACGGAAAATATCCAGACCCTTTACCAAGATCACGGCCAGAGAAATAGACCTCAGCCTCGGCCTTGATTTCTGCCACAGTGTAATGCCCGGAGTCTATCATTTCAAGATAATTCTGAGCACTTAGCCCGCTCACAAACAAAAGAGAAAGGCCGACAATTAAATGTATTTTTTTCATGTAATTAGGGATTCAGCGAAAGCTTTTATTGGCTTAAAAGTATGAAAAATATGGCGCTAAGGAGCGTATTCTTTGTAATTTTAAAGACATTATCTAATATGATCGATTAATTGATTTTGCAACTATCAATCATTTTTACTTTTTTTTAATAGTTGTTTCCAGAGGCTTCCCACAATTAATTAATTAATCAATCAA
>CALJFV010000119.1 GCA_938074515.1 uncultured Flavobacteriaceae bacterium | reverse complement strand
GATCAGTATAACTTAAATCCATAAATACTATGAAAAAGATTGTCTTATTATCACTCGCATTTAGTTTATTGCAAATTTCGATGGTTTTTGCCCAAAGAGATAAAGGGCCAAGATCTCAGGGCCTTCAAGCCGATGACTTGGCCGCTGTAAAAACTGCACTCATCACCCAGGCCCTAGGACTCAGTACTGAGCAAGCAGAAAAGTTTTGGCCCATATATCGCAAGTATGATCAGCAAATCAAAACACTAAAACGCGAGCAAGTAGAGTCACTCCATGGGCTTTCCTCTGAGGAAATCGAACAATGGAATGATGATCAGGTAAAAAACGCCCTAAACTTACTACGCCAAAACAAGGTAAAAGAGCATGAATTAATCGGTCAAATGGAGGGTGAATTAAAAGGAGTGATTACCGACAAACAAATTTTACAGCTCCATTTGAGCGAAGAAAGATTCCGACGGCGTTTGATCAATCGCATGAAATCAAGGCGTAACGGTCCTAGAAATTAATAAAAGTTCAGCCTTACGAATTTACCGGGTCCACCACCATAGGCCACCGAGTCACTGACAAAGCGCAAGGTGTAGATTGAAGCATCAGAAATTTGATGCCAATTGTCACCTTGGTTGTGACTTACCGCAATGCCTTTTGATCCAACAGCTATCAGTCCTTTTCCTGAGGTACCCGGGATGAATCGAACACATGAGCGATATCCAGGACCAGCGCTGGGACTCATCAACGCCCAGCTCTGTCCTCCGTCCCGCGAAAAGGCTTTATTGTTTGTATTGCTGTCTTGATTGGCCCAATCCCCGCCATAAATTACCAGCTGGTGGCGATCGTATTGATCCATTGAAAAAATCCCACTCATGGAGCTCCCTTGCGTCAATGGAGTATTGTAGACCGTCCAAGTCTCTCCCTTGTCTGGTGAACTAAATACGCGTGCCTGAATCCCTCCAGTGGCCACATAGGTTTGATCATTTTTAAGCGCTAATGATCCGTTGCTCGCGGCAAAGAGTGCCTCCCCCTCCACCACTGAAGGTAAATTGGCACAATCTGTCTTAACCCAGTTATTACCACCGTCTCGGGTAATTATCACCGAAAGACATCCATTTATTGGATCGCCCACAGCGATGCCCTCTTTTTCATTCCAAAACCCAATAGCGTCGTAAAAAACTCCAGGCCCCTCTTCTTGATAAACCAATCGCGCCGAGGATATTTGATTGCCGTCAAAAGTGAGTTGATATAAGTGTGCTGGATTGTCAATGGTCAAGGCAAAGGCGTGCGTCCCATTATGTGCGATGGCTCTAAAATGTAAAAGACTATCCTTGTAATGTAAGGTGATTTCGCTGATTTCTTTACCGTCGTAAACACCCACGGTCCCTTTATTTGCAGCGAACCATATCTCATTTGTGTCGACCACTTCCACGGCTCTTATGCTTAAATCACCCTCCAATAAAGGAATCACCTTCACACCAGAAATAGATTTTTCAGACTGGCAGGACCACAGAAATAAGTACATCAAAAGCCCGAGTCTGAATGGATTCATAAGGCTGTGTTTCATCTTGATTATCAATTTTTGCGTCGGGTTCATGCAAAGATTTCATTTACCGTAAAGTTAATTAATGACATAAAGAATAGTACCTTTGGCCCCAAGATTTCTCTTATGCGATTGCATCGAAACTTGGTTTTTGCCACAATAGATAGTTTACACAGTATTTTTAACGAACAAAAGGCTGCCGACAAGGTATTGCGCGGAACCTTGAAAAGAGATAAACGCTGGGGCTCAAGAGATCGCAGTTTTATTGCGGAGACCACTTATGATATAGTTCGATGGAAGCGATTATATCAAGAAATTGCCGAGGTAAAAGAGCCTTTTGACCGCGATAATTTGTTTCGACTTTTTGTGGTTTGGGCGACCCTTCGTGGCATCACCCTACCCGATTGGCCTCAATTTGAAGGCAAACCAACAAGAAAAATAAAAGGTCGTTTTGACACCTTGTCAAAAGTACGTGTCATTCGAGAATCCATCCCGGATTGGCTGGACAAAGTTGGCCTAGAGGCCTTCGGCAAAGATCAGTGGACGGCAGAATTAAAGGCATTAAACCAACAAGCTGAGGTCGTCTTACGCTGCAATACGCTAAAAGCAACACGCAAAGACTTGGCCAATTCTTTGGCAGCAAATGGTATAGAAACTGAATTCGCTAAGCAAACGCCCGAAGGCTTGGTACTCAAACAAAGAGACAATGTATTTACCACCGAAGAATTCCAAGCGGGACTTTTTGAAGTGCAGGACATTAACTCTCAACGCGTGGGGCATTGGGTTAAGCCAAAACCGGGTATGCGCGTGATTGACGCCTGTGCTGGTGCCGGTGGAAAGTCACTGCATATGGCAGCCCTAATGGAAAATAAGGGTCAGATTATTGCCTTGGATATTTTTCCAAAAAAGCTAGAAGAACTCAAGCGTCGGGCCAGAAGAAATGGGGCACATAATATCGAAACGCGCCCTATTGAATCGCGTAAAACCATTAAAAAATTATATCAAAAAGCGGACGCCGTATTAATTGACGCCCCCTGTACAGGAATTGGGGTGTTAAAGCGAAACCCGGACGCAAAATGGAAACTTACCCCAGAATTTTTACTAGAAATCACGCAAGTTCAAAAAGAAATACTGCACGACTACGCTTCAATGGTAAAACCTGGTGGCACATTGGTTTACGCGACCTGTTCGATTTTACCGCAAGAAAATCAACAACAAATAGAGACTTTCCTAAAAAGTCAAGAAGGTCAAGATTTTTCTCTCGAAGCTCAAGAAACCCTATTGCCTAGTGTCACAGGATACGATGGTTTTTTTATGGCCCGTTTGATACGCAAATAAAAACAGCCCAAAATTGGGGCTGTTTTTATGATCATTGCTCACCAAAAAATGAGCTTTTTCGCACCAGATTAACGCACGATTAACTTAGCCGATTGATAAGTAGTGAGTTCAGGTCCTGACAACTTTACAATATAAACTCCTGAGGCCGCTTGTGCCATATCGAGTTTGATTTGATATAAATCTGGTCCAGATTGACTCAAGGTTTTAAACTTCAATTGTTGACCCAATGTATTGTACAAGGCAAAGTAAAGAGGGCCTTGATATTGGGTACGCAATGCGATATCAAATTGATCATTTTCTGATTCACGCACCAATAACTCAGAAACAGAGAACACATAGTCATTACCGCTTAAGCCTCCGATATTGGCTGAATAATCCTCAGTTTCTCCATAGGTTGTCTCCTCACAAGCATTCTCAGGGACCTCAGCTTGCCAGTTTGTTTTGGCGCGCATCAAGTGGGTACCGGGATCAGCGCCCGCTGGTATGGTTAATGCCATGGTCTCTGTGTAAGAACCGCCTGCTTGACCTGGCGCCACTACATAATTGTTCACAACTTTTTCATCAGCAGTGAAGCTAAAATCATCATTAAAATCAATCCAGACGGTCACATATTGATCGCCGTATCCTGTAGTTACTGTTAAGTCATAAACAGTATCTTGATCAAAATTAGCAACCTGAGTGGTAAAATCACCATACCCTTCACAACCTGATGGATTGTTAATTTCGCTCACAGCAAATAATTGGAATCCATCACCAAAAGAGCAATTCAAATTGGGCTGACAAAGTAAATTAGTCACCGTTGTGCTCGCACTATCATTGGTTGGGTCCTGATCTCCCCCGAGCGCGGTTGAAACCGTTATTTCATAGGGTCCTAAAGCGGTTAGATCAAGTTGTTGTGTGAAGCTAAAGTTGGTACTTTGTTCACTATCCAAAGTTCCTGTAAAAGTCTCCGTAACCGGTGCTCCACCATTGACCGTGTACGTCACGTCAAAATTAGTTTGAGTCAACGCTCCAAAATTCTCAAGAGTGACCGTCAGAGTTTCTAAACCCAAACCTGATCCAGAGGTTGGCGATGTAATATCGGCAACGCCGACATCGCTGGCTAAAAGATGACGCACTTCTTTAATATAATTATCGTTGGCCAAAAACTCATCGCCCGTGAGATTGGTTCTCGCCTCCAAAACATAGGTTTGGCCTGAAGTTGATAAGTCCACTGTTTGGGTGAAGGTAAAGGGCAATGCCTCGTTAGAATTTATGGTCCCTGTAAATGTTTCTGTGGCTACCAAATTCCCGTCAAGATAGAGCTCTACTGGAAAATTACTCTGTGCGCTCAATCCAAAATTGCGAATAGAGACTTCAACGGACTCATTTGCCGTTAACAATCCATTGTTGGGCTGACTGATATTACTCACACCAATATCGGCGTTAAACCCACTCGAGAGCGTAAATGCCGCCACTCTAGATCGCCAAGCATTATTGGCTGTAAAATATTCTGCGGTATGCCAAAAAGTAAAGTTATCTGGGTCCATAGTTAAATGAGAATAATCTCCAAAACGATTGGAAAAAGTTTGCACTCCAACTCCTTCAACAATTGAAGCCTCAGCCACAGTCATTTGTCCTAATGGATCCCCATCGTAACGTCCCGTGTATTTAATCCCAGCCGGTAGCGTGGCGCTGGCAATATTGAATCCCATCCCAATATTACCTGCAGCATCCATTGCCGCACTTCCCATAAAGCGGCTGTGCCCATCAGCAGGGGCATAAGTTCCCTCTTGGTATAAAGACCAAGGGCCCGTACCTGAATTTCGTAATTCTACCCAACGAATCCCTGAAGTGTCATTGCCATCTACATCTACATTAAACGTGATTACCCAAGAGTTGTGGCCTCCAAAACTGCGATAGTTCGCTGCATAGGAAATAATCCCACCAATCATATCAATTTTTTGATTGGTCCCTGGCTGTGCTACATCTCCTGTTCCAAATGGAGCGAATACCGAATCAAAAGGATCTGTTGGTATTTCAAAAGGCTGAGAAATACTGGAGTTACTGGGGTTGTTCCAATCCATAGTAATCTCCCAAACTTTTAAATGGTCATTGGCGATACCGCCACCCCATCCGTCATCCTGGAGATAAACGATATAACCAGGTGCTCCTGGAGGAAAATCAACACCAGTTAAATTTGCAGGTTCAGGACTAAAAACGGTATTGTTATTGTTGACAACACCCGGAAGATTAAACCCAACGATTGCGGGATTTGGATCCCCGGCAATCATGGCCGCGCGGTCCATAACGTAAGTTGTATTGCCTGAAAATTTGTTTGCGGTTACATAATAACCATCATGCCAAACACTGTAATGAGGATAGTCGGGAAATGCATCCAGATTAAATTGATAAACATTATACGCCCCCGTTGGATCAGGCGAATCAGACACCCCAACTAAAAATGAATTCCCCGTACCAAACTCACTGACAAAATAACGATCTGCCAGATGATCATAAAGGATAATGGGGTCTCCTGAATTACTTGGTGAACCTAAAAATGTTCCGAGCATGGTCGGTCCTGCCAAGGTATTGCCTTGTTTGTCAAAAATCTTAATGGCAACATTAACCGCATTGAGGTAGTGGTTTGGACCTGCCGCTCCTGATGGATCTGGCGGAGTAAAACCCCCACCTTCGTTATTGTTCAAACCGTCAAAATTCTCTTCGATTGGCATACGGGCGATTCCACCAAAATCACGCTGACGCAGTGGATCAATACCATCTTGAGGATAAGCTTGTTGATTGACTTTTTCATTCGCTCGAAGATTATTCTCAATTATGGTAATTTCGTTAATGCGGTACTCCTGAGGAGTTACCGTAGGAAAATCGCGAAGCGGCATGGTCTTGCGCAAAAATTGACCATAGGCCACAGATGAAGCGCGTTGTGTGTTCTGAGCATCGACTTGGACCATGATTAATCCAAGAATCAATGCAAAAAGTAAACGTAATTTCATGTTTGTTGATTAAAAAGGTGAGTAAAGATAAAAACTTGCATGTGCAATAGTCTAAAACCTTTGTTAAGGTTATGAACAAATTGGATAAAATCCGTTCATATTTCTTGATTCAAGCCCCGTTAAAAATCGCTAAATTTGTGCCTTTAAATGTGTTTCCATGATTTTCTTTTTTGGCTACCCTAATCAGACCATTTTTGCCGTATCAGCGCACCAATCCCTTGATGCATCAAGCATTGAGAAACTCACTTGGCTATTTGGAAACATGCCGAAAATTGAAGACCAGCATGTCGTCGGAGAATTTTTTGGGCCTCGTGCAGCCATGGTCACTCCTTGGAGCACAAATGCCGTTGAAATCACGCAAAATATGGGCATTGAGGGCATTGATCGAATTGAACAGTATTGGCCTTTTCACAAAGAAGACAAAATTGACCCGATGCTTTCCCAAGTATTTGAGGGCTTGGATCAAAATATTTTTAAACTCGAGATCACTCCTGAGGGGATCAAGGAAATTACAGACATTGCAGCCTACAATATTAGTGAGGGTCTGGCTCTTAGTGACGAAGAAGTGTTGTATTTGGAAGATTTATCAAAAAAACTTGGGCGCCCTTTAACCGATAGTGAAGTCTTTGGTTTTTCTCAAGTCAACAGCGAGCATTGTCGCCACAAAATTTTCAATGGGACTTTTATTATCGATGATGAAACACAAGAGGATTCCCTATTTTCTTTAATTAAAAAAACATCAAAAGATAATCCAAATAGCATCGTCTCTGCCTATAAAGACAATGTCGCATTTCTCTCGGGGCCACAAGTAACTCAATTCGCCCCTGCCCGTGCAGATCAGGCTGATTTTTTTGGTAAAAAACCATTTGACAGTATCATTTCACTAAAAGCCGAGACCCATAATTTCCCAACTACCGTTGAACCGTTTAACGGTGCAGCTACAGGGAGTGGTGGAGAAATTCGTGACCGGCTTGCTGGTGGCAAGGGATCTATCCCCTTGGCCGGAACTGCAGTTTATATGACCGCTTATTCCAGAGCTCATGAAAATCGCTCATGGGAGCAGAACATTAGCCCTCGGCCATGGCTATACCAGACGCCTCTTGATATTTTGATTAAAGCCAGTAATGGCGCTTCCGACTTTGGAAATAAATTTGGGCAACCCTTGATTTGTGGTTCTGTCCTGACTTTTGAGCATCAGGAGCAAGAAGAAATATTAGGCTTTGATAAAGTCATCATGCTTGCTGGTGGTATCGGTTACGGTAAAGCACAGCTGGCTCAAAAAGATAAGCCTAAACCAGGTGATCGTATTGTGGTTATGGGGGGTGACAATTACCGCATCGGGATGGGCGGTGCGGCTGTTTCCAGTGCCGACACTGGAGCCTTTAGTAGCGGTATCGAGCTCAATGCCATACAGAGATCAAATCCAGAAATGCAGAAAAGAACGGCTAATGCCATAAGGGCTTTGGTAGAAAGTGATCAAAACCCTATTGTTTCTATTCATGACCACGGTGCGGGTGGGCATTTAAACTGTTTGAGTGAACTGATTGAAGAAACCGGAGGACACATCAATTTGGACAAGCTTCCTGTGGGGGACCCTACCCTATCGGCCAAAGAAATTATTGGGAATGAGTCTCAAGAGCGTATGGGTCTAGTAATTAGCCCCAAAGATCTGCCACTTTTGGAAAAAATTGCTGAGCGCGAACGCGCCCCACTCTATGATGTGGGTGAGGTCACTAGCGATCATAAATTCATCATCCAAAGTGAAAATACGGGCGATCGTCCTATGAATTTTGACCTAGAAGACATGTTTGGCAGTTCTCCTAAGACTGTCCTCACCGACCAAAGTCAAGAAATCTCATTTAGCCCGATTCAAGGCAGTGATCTTGATATACATAATGATTTAACTGCAGTGCTCAGTCTTGAGGCTGTAGGGTGCAAAGATTGGCTTACCAATAAGGTGGACCGCTGTGTTGGTGGTCTGGTCGCCAAACAACAATGTACTGGCGCCCTACAATTACCGCTAAACAATTGCGGTGTGATGGCACTCGATTTTGAAGGGACCCACGGCATAGCGACTTCTGTTGGCCATAGTCCTGTATCGGCACTCATTGATCCCGTGGCTGGTTCGCGTAATGCCATAGCGGAGGCCCTTACCAACATTGTTTGGGCGCCACTTTCAGAGGGTCTAAAAAGCGTGTCTCTCTCGGCGAACTGGATGTGGCCTGCAAATAATGCTGGCGAAAATGCACGCTTGTATCGGGCCGTAAAAGGAATAAGTGATTTTGCCCTAGATTTAGGCATTAATATTCCTACCGGAAAAGACTCGCTCTCGATGAAGCAAAAATATCCAAATCGAGACGTTAAGTCACCAGGGACTGTCATTGTCTCTGCAGCGGGACATTGTAATAACATTAGTGCGGTAGTTGAACCAAACTTCAAACTAAGTGAAGGGCCAGTATTTTATATAAACTTAAGCGGCATGGCGCCTTGCTTAGGTGGTTCTTCATGGGCACAAACAAAAAACAAGATTGGAAATAAAGCCCCTGATGTGTGTGATGCGCAATATTTAGCCCAAGCCTTTAATGCCTTACAAGAATTGATCGGACAAGGGTTAATCGCCGCGGGGCATGATGTTGGTTCCGGTGGTTTGATTACCACTCTACTTGAAATGTGTTTTAGCGGGGTAGATATTGGGGCTCAATTTACCATGGATGCCCTGACCCAAGAAAACGACTTAAGCACATTACTTTTTGCTGAAAACGTGGGGGTTGTAATTCAAGTCCGTGACCAACAAAAAGCATTGACTTTACTTGAAGCAAGAGGAATACAGGCCGTAAAACTTGGTTCGGTGGTTGCCGGACCAAATCTCGAGATGAACTATCGGGGTCAAAACCTTAGTTTTGATATCACGCATTACCGAGATATTTGGTTTCATACCTCGTATCTCATGGATCAGCAACAAACTTTGGCGCCATGGGCTCAAAAGCGTTATGAAAATTTCAAGAATCAACCACTTGCCTTTAAGTTTCCCACCGCATTTAATGGAAAACTTCCTGAATCCGCCCAATGGCCTGCGGAAAGACGCCAAATAACTGCTGCCATAATTCGCGAAAAAGGCAGCAATAGTGAGCGAGAAATGGCCCATGCCCTTTATCTGGCAGGATTTAAGGTCAAAGATATACACATGACTGATCTTATATCCGGTCGAGAAACCCTTGAGGATGTTCAGTTTATTGGTGCTGTAGGGGGCTTTTCAAACTCTGATGTTTTAGGCTCCGCTAAAGGTTGGGCTGGTGCATTCCGCTATAACGAAAAAGCAAAGCAAGCCTTGGACAACTTTTTCCAGAGAGAGGATACCCTTTCTGTAGGAATTTGTAATGGATGTCAGCTGTTTTTAGAATTAGATTTGATCAATCCAGAGCACGATCATTTGGCAAAAATGCGTCACAACAAGTCCAACAAACACGAAAGTAACTTCACCAGTGTTACCATACAGAAAAACAAAAGCATCATGCTCTCCAGCCTCGAGGGCACTACGCTCGGGGTATGGATTTCTCATGGCGAGGGACGCTTTGACCTACCCATGTCTGAGGATCATTATGGTATTGTGGCAAAATATGCTTATCACGATTACCCTGCTAATCCAAATGGAAGTGACTATAATACAGCTATGATGTGCGATCCCACAGGGCGTCATTTGGTGACCATGCCACACATTGAGCGCTCGATTTTTCAGTGGAACTGGGCTAATTATCCCGAGCAGCGAACTGATGAAGTCTCTCCATGGCTCGAGGCCTTTGTCAACGCGCGTAAATGGTTTGAAAATAGATAAGTTTATCCGTATTGCTTAGATAATTGTCTTCACAAAATTATTTCCTA
>CALJFV010000118.1 GCA_938074515.1 uncultured Flavobacteriaceae bacterium | reverse complement strand
AACACTGTACTTGCTTGGGCGACATTTATAATGATTTTCATGGGATGTCTGCTTATCGCTCTTGGAGCGTTCCGATATGAAGATGTTGCCGGATGGGGCTTTGCCTGCGTTGGATTCGGTTTTTTTGCCATTGCCTGGGTCTTTAACGCCCTCAAAGGTCGCGTTTGATCTAAACAGATATTTCCAGTTTAAAATTTAAAAAAACAAAGTTATGGCCGACGATCATAAGGTTATCTTTTCTATGTCCGGAGTCAGTAAGACGTTTCAAAGCGCGCAAACTCCAGTTCTTAAAAACATCTATTTAAGCTTTTTTTACGGAGCAAAAATTGGGATACTTGGGCTTAATGGAAGTGGAAAATCAACCCTGCTTAAAATCATTGCTGGTCAAGACAAAAATCATCAAGGAGATGTGGTCTTTGCTCCAGGGTATACTGTCGGGCTCCTAGATCAAGAGCCTGATTTAGATCCTGATAAAACGGTATTAGATGTCGTAAAAGAGGGCGTAAAAGAGGTTGTGGCGGTCCTTGATCGTTACAACGAAATCAACGATGCTTTTGGTCTTCCCGAAGTTTACGAAAATCCAGATAAAATGGAGGCTTTAATGAACGAGCAGGCCAAGCTTCAAGACCAAATTGATGCCGTTAATGCTTGGGAGCTTGACACAAAACTTGAAATCGCGATGGATGCGCTACGTACCCCAGAACCAGAGACTAAAATTTCTGTGTTGTCTGGAGGAGAGCGCCGTCGTGTTGCGCTTTGTCGTTTGCTGCTCCAAGAGCCTGATGTCCTGTTATTGGATGAACCAACCAACCACCTAGATGCCGAAAGTGTACATTGGTTAGAGCAACATTTGGCGCAATATAAAGGCACAGTTATCGCCGTAACCCACGATCGCTATTTCTTAGACAACGTAGCCGGCTGGATTTTGGAGCTCGATCGCGGTGAAGGAATCCCGTGGAAAGGAAATTATTCTTCTTGGCTGGAACAAAAATCAAAAAGGTTAGCTCAGGAGCAAAAACAAGCCAGTAAGCGCCAAAAGACCTTAGAGCGCGAATTAGAATGGGTGCGTATGGCACCAAAGGGGCGACAATCTAAACAAAAGGCCCGTTTGAATAACTATGAAAAGCTCATGAGTCAAGATCAAAAACAACTTGATGAGCATTTAGAAATTTATATCCCAAATGGTCCGCGATTAGGAACTGAGGTCATTCAGGCCAAGGGAGTTAAAAAGGCTTTTGGCGATAAGTTGCTGTACGAATCTTTAGATTTTCAATTGCCACAAGCGGGAATTGTTGGGGTAATTGGACCAAATGGTGCCGGAAAGACGACGATTTTCAAAATGATTATGAATGAATTGACCCCAGATGAAGGAACCTTTACGGTTGGGCCCACGGCTAAGATTGCTTATGTCGATCAGGCCCATTCCAATATCGATTCACAAAAGACAATTTGGGAGAATTTCAGCGATGGACAAGAGCTTGTAATGATGGGCGGACGTCAGGTGAATTCGAGAGCCTATTTGAGTCGATTTAATTTTTCAGGGAGTGAGCAGAACAAAAAGGTCGATAAGCTTTCAGGAGGCGAGCGAAACCGACTTCATTTGGCGATGACCCTTAAGGAAGAAGGTAATGTTTTACTTTTAGATGAGCCTACCAACGACCTTGATGTCAATACCTTACGAGCCCTTGAAGAGGGTTTGGAAAATTTTGCAGGCTGTGCCGTAGTGATCAGTCACGATCGTTGGTTCCTGGATCGCATTTGCACGCATATATTGGCCTTTGAAGGGGAGAGTCAGGTTTATTTCTTTGAAGGTGGGTTTAGTGATTACGAAGAAAATCGAAAGAAACGTTTAGGGGATGTAGGTCCAAAACGAATCAAATACAAAAAACTCATTCGCTGATCGATCACGAGAAAATAAAGGTTATTGCTTTTGACGCAGACGACACGCTTTGGGAGAACGAAACGCTTTTTCGCCATGCTGAAGAGCGCTTTTGTGTATTGATGGAAGCTTATCTTGATCCCACTACCTGTCAAAAGGAGCTTTTTGCCATAGAGATGAAGAATTTACCCCTTTATGGGTATGGGATCAAACCATTTACTCTTTCCCTCATTGAAGCGGCAATAAATTTGAGCGCGGGTCGGGTGTCCAACGAGATTATTCAGAACATTATAAAACTTGGGCAAGACATGTTGCAAGCGCCTAATCCTGTATTGTCCGGGGTGGATCATGTGCTGTCCATACTGAAGGGGCCTTTTCGGTTGGTTGTCGCCACTAAGGGTGATCTTCTCGATCAAGAACGCAAATTAGAACGCTCGGGCTTGGCAAAGTATTTCCATCACATCGAAATCATGTCCGATAAAAAGCCCAAAAATTATCTAAAGCTCGTGGCCCATCTCGACATTAATCCCAGCGAATTTCTCATGGTAGGCAATAGCGTTAATAGTGATATACTTCCGGTACTTGAGATTGGGGCCTCTACAGCGCACATTCCTTTCCACACAACTTGGGCTCATGAAGTAGGGGAAGAACCCTTAAAACACCCTAATTACTTTAAATTAAGCGATATGAAGGCCCTGCCCTCGCTTATGGGGTTTAAGCTTTAACCACAGAGGTTAACCCATAAAGATCTTTAGTCGAGGCGATTGAGCTCATCTTGAAAAATTTGGATAAAATCTGCTACGTCTTTCCCATAAACGAGACCATGATGCACATGTACCGACAGAGGCATGCGCCATCGTCCCTTGTTTTGATTGATTTTTCCAAAAGTAATTTTTGGACTACAGTCATGACTTTCTAAATCTCTAGCATGGGTAATTCCTGTGAAATCAATCCAGGGTAGTGCTGAAAAGTGAACCACATTGTCGCGTGAAACGGATAAATCCAATCCCTTTGATTGGCGTACCCGCTCAAATTCTTTCTTAGCATCTGCTTCAAAAACATTGAAGTCTTCATTAAAGGCCACAAAGGAAAAGCCAAAAGGCCCATGTTCACGGGCAATAGTCATGGTTACATGGGAAGTGTCAAAAAGATAGACATCGTCATTTAGGATTCGATATCGGAACGCCTCAACCTTGTTTACGGCCACGATGGCTCGATGTAAATAGTGCATAAAAACAGAGGTATTCTCACTGTTACAGCGCTCTTTTAAGGTCGAGATGTCTAATGAAACATTTACCCCGTGATAGGGTTCTTTAAACCTGGTATAGAATTCGAAGTGTTCTTTACGGTCCCAAGTATGTCGGTCAATTTTTTGTTTCATTTGTTCTGAATTTATTCATAGACACCCAATAATGGACAAAGATACACAGCTCTTAAAGAACGGGTAAAAAAAATGACAGCCGAAGCTGTCATTTTATCGGGTTGATCGATCACTTAACCTAGTACATGAATGTATTTATCTCGATCTTCCTGTGTGTGACAATTCATCCGATTCTCAAACATACTGTGAATAACTCCCCAATTACTATTTAAAAGATGCAGAAGCCTCGGTGAATTGTTTTACGAATATCTGCTCATAAATTTGCCCACGCAAGGAAACATGATTTGCTTTTATAAATCAAATCCCAGAATTTATAAATACTCAGTGAGGCACCTTATTGTTTATCGCCTGAAAGAAGTTGTACGATAAATGCAATGATTATTACTGCGACACAACCGATAACATTAAGCCATAAATAGGGGAGTTTAATCATTTCAAAAAGATCCAGAACAAAAAGAGTGATAACAAAAACTTGGTTGATTAGAGCGGCCCAAAAAATGGATCGTCCCTTGATGGTTCGTATAAAAAATGCTGCCAAAAATACCCCAAGAATATTGCCATAAAAAATAGAACCTATAATGTTCACCAGTTGGATTAAATTGTCAAATAAGGGTGCGGTACAAGCTACCAAAATGGCAATGATCCCCCAAATCAGAGTAAAGTATCGCGTTATTTTTAGATAGTGTTTTTCACTGTATCCCGGGCGATGTCTTTGATATAAATCAACCGCAGTGGTTGCGCCTAGCGCATTAATTTCACTGGCTGTTGAAGACATGGCCGCACTTAAAATAACCGCCAAAAGCAGGCCAATGAGCCCCACAGGAAGTTGCGTGAGAATGAAATGAATAAACACATAATCTTTATCGTTGGTTTCAGCATCTTTGTCGGCGGCCAGAATTAATTCACGTGCCTCTTTTCTCAAGGATAATTGCCGGGTATTAAGCGAAGAAATTTCTTTTTGCAACAAGTCTTTTTGTGCAGTGTCTTCAGCTTCTAAGTAGGCGAGTTGTAAGGTTTGAATTTGCCCCATTAAAAGGTCTTTCTCCTGGTCTAAGCCCTTGTATTCTTCGGCATAAGGAGAAGCCATAACCAGGCGCTCGTTGGTCGGATTAAAGTTCAATGGAGCAACGTTGAATTGATAAAACACAAAGACCAAAACCCCAATTAATAGAATAAAA
>CALJFV010000117.1 GCA_938074515.1 uncultured Flavobacteriaceae bacterium | reverse complement strand
ATTGATTTACGAAGTGATACCGTAACCAAGCCCTCTCAGGGTATGATTGAGGCTATGTTTTCAGCAAAAGTTGGGGATGATGTATATCATGAAGACCCCTCAGTTAATGCCCTTCAGGATTATGTGGCTGATTTTTTTGGGGCTGAACAAGCCCTCTATTTTCCTACAGGGAGTATGGCTAACCAAGCGGCAATCAAATTACACACCCAGCCGGGAGAGCAATTAATTGCTCACGAGTGGTCCCATGTTTATAATTATGAAGGGGGTGGGGTTTCTTTTAACAGTGGAGTATCCTGCAAACTCTTGGGGGGTGCTCGTGGCCTGCTTACAGCAGACCAAATTGCGCCAGCTGTAAACCCTCCCGATTTTTATCATAGCCCATTAACGGCCTTGGTATGTGTTGAGAACACGACAAACAAGGGCGGTGGGGCTTGTTACGAGCTTGAAGATCTTGTGGCGATTGGTGCTCAATGTATGGAACATGGTTTGAAATATCATTTGGATGGCGCTCGTTTATGGAATGCGCTTGTGGCCAAAGACCAGGATCCAAAACAGTATGGTCCTTTATTTGATACGATTTCAGTTTGTTTGAGTAAGGGTTTAGGTGCGCCTATGGGGACGGTTTTGGTTGGAAAATCAGAAGTTATTCAACGTGCCATGCGCGTGCGTAAGGTACTTGGTGGCGGTATGCGTCAAGTGGGTTATATGGCAGCAGCCGGACTCTACGGGATACAGCATCAATTGGCTCGACTTTCCCAGGATCATGAACGGGCTCGTGAATTAGCGCAATGCCTTGAGGCTTTGGCTTATGTAAAAAGTGTTGAACCGACCCAAACCAATATCGTTATTTTTTATTTAAATCCCGAAGTAGATCAACAACGATTTTTAGATTTTCTTGAGAAAAACAATGTGAGAATTAGTGCAATGGGCCAAGGAAAATGGCGTATGGTCACGCATTTAGATTACGGTCAAACACAACATCTTAAAATGCTTTCGGTTCTCACGGAATTTGAGGGCATTAGCGTCAATTAGGTGAGAAAGAGACTAAAGATTAAGTCAGAAATTACTATTTTTATTTGCGCAACATTAATCGAATTCTAATCTACGAAGCATCATGAAAAAGATCGCTTACTATTGGACAATTGTCGTTGGCCTTTTGGTCGTCTCATGTTCAAACAATACCCAAAAAATGGCACCAAAAAATGTGACCCCACCTTTGGCTGAAGTCAAAGAAAAGTATTTAGAAATGCACGGAGATGTGCGCTTGGATCCTTATTACTGGCTCAATGATCGGGAAGATGAGGAGGTGTTGGATTATTTAGAACGTGAAAACGATTATCACGATAAAATGACTGCGCACACAAAGGATTTCCAGGCGGATTTATTCCAAGAGATGAAAGCGCGAATTAAGGAAGACGATGAGTCTGTTCCTTATTTTTATAATGGTTATTACTACATCACCCGCTATGAAAAAGGCAGTGAATATCCTATATATTCCCGCAAGAAAGACAGTCTTAGCGCGGGCGAAGAAATCATATTTGATGTCAATGACATGGCCAAAGATTACGCTTACTATCAACTGCGCGGTCTTAATGTCAGTCCAGATAATAAATGGGTGGCCTTTGGCGTAGATACCTTGAGTCGACGTCAATATATATTGCATGTCAAAAATCTTGAGACTGGTGAAATCCTCTCGGAAAGTATTCAAAACACCACTGGAGGATCTACTTGGGGAAATGACAACAAAACCTTGTTTTACACCAAAAAAGACCCAGTTACCTTGCGTTCTGATAAAATCTACAGACATATTGTGGGGACTTCTGAAACTGAACATGTCATGATTTATCACGAAGAGGACGAAACCTTCAACACTTATATCTACAAAACTAAATCAGAAAAGTATTTAGTTATTGGGAGTATCAGCACAATGACCTCAGAATATCGTATTTGTGACGCAGATCAGCCTTTGGGTAATTTTAATGTTTTTCAGCCCCGGGAGCGAGGTTTAGAATATGACATTGATCATTATAAAGATCATTTTTATATCGTCACAAATAAAGATGATGCCACCAATTTCAAATTAATGAAGACGCCTGTTGACAAAACAGAGAAGGAGTATTGGGAAGAGGTAATCGCGCACCGAAAAGATGTGCTTTTGGAAGACGTTGATTTGTTTAAAGATTACTTGGTGGTTTCAGAGCGGGTTGAAGGCTTAACCCAGTTGCGTATTATTCCGTGGGATGGAAGACCTGCCTTTAATTTACCCTTTGACAATGAAACATACACGGCAGGGACCACGCTAAATATTGAGTTCAATACGTCAAAATTGCGTTATCGTTACAGCAGTTTGACCACGCCATCCTCTGTCATAGAATATGATATGAATTCAGGGGAACAGATCGTTTTAAAAGAAACAGAGGTGCTTGACGGTACGTTTAACAAGGACAATTATGTCTCTGAACGATTATGGGCTCCGGCACAAGATGGGACTTTGATTCCCATTTCAATAGTTTATAAAAAAGGCTTTAAAAAGGATGGTTCAGGTCCACTGTTGCAATATGGATATGGTTCCTATGGCGCGACCATTGACCCTTACTTTTCTTCAACAAGACTCTCACTTTTGGATCGCGGTTTTGCCTTTGCTATTGCGCACATCCGCGGGGGGCAATATATGGGACGTCCATGGTATGAAGAGGGTAAGCTCTTAAAAAAGAAAAATACCTTCACGGATTTTATTGATGTTTCTCAATTCTTAATCGAGCAGGGATATACAAGTGCTGATCATTTGTATGCCATGGGAGGATCTGCAGGGGGATTACTCATGGGCGCCGTGATCAATATGGCTCCGGAGGTTTACAATGGGGTCATTGCTGCGGTTCCGTTTGTAGATGTGGTGACAACAATGTTGGATGAATCAATTCCATTAACCACAGGTGAGTTTGATGAATGGGGTAATCCTCAGGATCCGGAGTATTATCATTACATGAAGTCCTATTCTCCCTATGACAATGTGGCGCCCCTAAATTACCCGAATCTATTGGTCACCACAGGGCTTCACGACTCGCAGGTCCAATATTGGGAGCCGGCCAAATGGGTAGCCAAAATGAGGACTCTAAAAACTGGTACTTCATTA
This sequence comes from uncultured Flavobacteriaceae bacterium, assembly GCA_938074515.1. Taxonomy (GTDB): domain Bacteria; phylum Bacteroidota; class Bacteroidia; order Flavobacteriales; family Flavobacteriaceae; genus BACL21. The sequence continues at coordinate 2,059 of CALJFV010000117.1, read as the reverse complement.
TTACTCATGCATACAAATATGGATGCAGGCCATGGTGGTGCCTCTGGTCGATTTGAAGGACTCAAGGAATTGGCTATGGAATATGCCTTTTTGTTAGACTTAGAAGGGATTCAGAAGTAGTCAATATTTTTTGACTAAATTTGCAACGTAATTCAGGGTAAATTCTGAATCATAAATTGTGTCTTTATGCGTGATTTGAATGTTCATGATAGTGTACTCGATTTAATCGGTAAGACGCCGTTGGTGCGATTGACCAAGGTGGTTTCAGATTTTCCAGGAAACTATTGGGCTAAAATGGAATCTTTTAATCCAGGGCATTCAGCTAAAGATAGAATCGCAGCTTTTATTTTAGATGAGGCCGAGAGAAGTGGTTTGTTAACCCCAGGAGCGACCATTGTTGAGACCACAAGTGGTAACACTGGTTTTAGTCTTGCCATGGTGAGTGTTTTAAAAGGCTATAAGTGTATTTTGGCGGTATCCTCAAAATCCTCCCCAGATAAAATTGATATGCTGAGGTCGATGGGAGCAGAGGTCCACGTATGTCCGGCAAACGTTCCAGCAGATGATCCTCGTTCTTATTATAAAGTAGCCCAAAGCCTTCATGAAAAAACACCAGGGTCTATATATATTAATCAGTACTTTAATGCGCTAAATACTGCAGCACATTATCATTCGACTGGACCAGAAATTTGGAAACAAACTGATGGCAAAATAACCCACTTGGTGGCTTGTAGTGGTACGGGAGGCACAATTTCAGGTACCGCTCAGTTTTTGAAGGAGCAAAACCCTGAAATTGAAATAATAGGTATTGATGCTTATGGTTCGGTACTTCAGAAATATCACGAAACAGGAGAGTTTGATAAAGACGAGATTTATCCTTATCGTATTGAGGGCCTTGGAAAAAACCTAATTCCCAGCGCAACAGATTTCTCGGTTATCGATCGATTTATAAAAGTTTCCGATCAGGACAGTGCCTGGGCGGCGCGAACTCTAGCGCAAAAAGAAGGGCTATTTATGGGTTACACCAGTGGAGCAGCCCTTCAGGGATTATTTCAGTTAAATGAGGAGCATAGCTTTGACAAGGACAGTGTTGTTGTTGTGATTTTTCCAGATCACGGATCCCGCTACATGAGCAAGGTTTACAATGATCAGTGGATGCTTGATCAGGGTTTTATGGAGGAGTCCAGCCCTCAAAAATCAAAAGCTTCGGAGTCTAACCAGATTAGATAATACAGGAGAATTTACTTTTCAGTCTTTGTGAAAACCTAAGCACAGGTGAATCGGTAAAAATCTATTGTTTTAAAAGCCTGCCCTTGCGTTTAAATTGTTTATTTCTTTAGAAGAGAAACTACTTTTTCGTAGCTAATTTATGTACTTTTGTTCCCTGTATACGACATAAAAAAGGCGGTCTGATGAGAGATTTATTCGATAAAATATACAAGGACAAGGGACCATTAGGGAAATGGGCCGAACAAGCAGAAGGATATTTTGTGTTTCCAAAGTTGGAAGGCGAGATTTCAAATAGAATGCGATTTCAAGGAAAAGATGTCATAACTTGGAGTGTGAACGATTACTTAGGCTTGGCCAACCGGCCGGAGGTTCGCAAAGCTGATGCTGAGGCTGCTGCAAAATATGGCTCAGCCTACCCCATGGGGGCGCGCATGATGAGTGGCCATACTGTTTTACATGAGCAACTTCAAAGCGAACTGGCAGCTTTTGTCAGTAAAGAAGCGGCCTATTTGCTCAATTTTGGCTACCAAGGGATCTTATCAACTATCGATGCTTTAGTCTCAAAAGATGACGTAATCGTATATGATGTAGATGCACATGCCTGTATTATTGATGGGGTTCGTCTTCATATGGGGCAACGTTTTACCTACAAACACAATGATCTAGAGAGTATTGAGAAAAACCTCAAGCGCGCCGAGCGTGTTGCTGAGAAAACCGGAGGAGGAATATTGTTGATCTCTGAAGGGGTCTTTGGTATGCGCGGAGAGCAAGGGAGGTTGAAGGAAATTGTTGCGCTTAAGAAAAAATATAATTTCAGATTTTTAGTCGA
>CALJFV010000116.1 GCA_938074515.1 uncultured Flavobacteriaceae bacterium | reverse complement strand
CCTGGCAAAACACCTGATATAAAAGTATAAGTTCGGTCTTTGACCAACCCCATATAAAGCCATGGGCTTAAAAAAGAAGCTCCTCCAAAGACCACTTGGGCCAAAACAGAATTAAATGCAAAATGCTCCTCGCCCCCAGCAAATCTCAGCATTGGATTAATGATCACCTGTAATATTGCCATGCATAGCCCCAAAACAAAAAGTGTCCCCAAAAAATAGAGATAGGTCGGATTGAAAACAAAAGTCAAACAACTAAGAACAATTACGCCAAACGACCAGGACAACAAACTTCTACTGGAATAACGCTCTGCGAGGAACCCTGCTGGAATCGACATCACGGCGTACGCTATAAAAAAAGAGAAAGGCAGAAACCCAGCTGCACTCAGGCTTAGCTCAAAACTGTCTTTGACTGCGACAATAATTGAGTTTAAAATATTCGTTATAAATGAGATCACGAAAAAAACGATCAGCACTAAAAGTACCAGCTGTGGGTAGCGACTTTGCGATTGTGGATGGGTCATCTTTTATCGAATCTTAAACGATTGCCCTTAAAAATACCAAAATATTCCCATTAATAGAGTGTATCTTTGGATTCCTATTGAATCATATAATGAAGTTATGCCAGTGATTTTTCGATACAGTATCCTGATTACATTTTTTATACTTAGCAAATTAGTAGGCGCCCAAACACTGGTTTGGTCAGATGAATTCGATTATACCGGGCCCATTGATTCAGGAAAATGGCATCACCAGACATTGTTGCCTAATGGGGGAAGTTGGTATAACGGAGAAATCCAGCATTATACAAATCGTATAGAAAATTCATTTGTAAGCAATGGAACCTTAAAAATCATGGCCATACGGGAGAATTACACCCAGCAAGGCGTAACCAAGGAATTTACCTCGGCACGATTGAACAGCAAATTTGCCTTTACCTATGGACGTGTGGAGGTTAGGGCAAAACTACCTTTTGGCGTGGGAACGTGGCCAGCTATTTGGACCTTAGGACAGAACATAACAGAGCCCGGGGGCTACTTCTACTCTAATTATGGTACCACCCCCTGGCCAGCATGTGGAGAAATTGATATTATGGAGCATTGGGGCAACAATCAAAACTACATTTCAAGTGCCACCCACACACCTTCGAGTTATGGCGGAACAGTAAATGTTGGCGGGCGTTATATTGATAACGTATCCTCTGAATTTCATGTTTATCGATTAGAGTGGAGTGAAACGCGTTTGATCTTTTCAGTGGACAATGAAGTCCATTACATCTATGAGCCCTCTGTTCAAAACATGGAAACTTGGCCATTTGATTTAAATCAATACATCTTGCTAAATGTGGCGATATTGCCAGAAATCTTTACCACAGGATTTACCCAAGACGCAATGGAAATTGATTATGTTCGAGTCTATCAAAATAATCTAAACACGATTGACTCTAAAGAGAATCGATATAGGATTTATCCTAACCCAAGCTCAGATTTTATTCTCTTCAAAGGGACAATTGAAAACCCCCTTAATTATCGTATTTCAAATAACCTCGGTCAAGTATTAAGGAAAGGCGTTCTTGAAATTCACACCAACTCAATTGATATAAATTCGCTGCCTGTTGGGACCTACTTTTTAGAGCTTTTTGATGAAAAGTCTCATCAAGTTAACCGTATCATAAAAAATTAAAGGCCCCCTTTTGGGAGGCCTCTAATGGGGGTTTTTTCACCTGAATAATTTATTCCAGGCTTTTTTATGTTAATCGTAAAATTCTACCGCCCCTGTTGAAAGATCATACATTGCACCCACGATTTTTATAGATCCTGACGACTCCAAATCTTTCAACACGACACTTTGCTCCCGAATATTGATCAAAGCCATCTCTACATTCGTCTTGGCCACAGCATCAACAAATTCCGTATTACTTGAATTGCGCTCGTATTCGGACAGCGGTAATTGTGTGGCATAAACCGCAGGCTCGATTTTATTAATCAAGGCCGTAAGATTCCCCATTCTTGCATGATCGCAGGCTCCTTTTATTGCGCCACAACTCGTGTGACCCAATACAACCAAGAGCTTGGTTCCTGCAAGTTTACAGGCAAACTCCATGCTGCCTAAAATATCTTGATTGATGAAATTTCCAGCAATTCGGATACTAAATATATCTCCCAATCCCTGGTCAAAAACCAATTCTGCAGAGACTCTTGAATCGATACAACTCAATATTGTAGCAAAAGGGAATTGCCCCTCTGAGGTGTCATTGACTTGTTCCAGTAGGTTTCTGTTAGCTTTTAAATTACTCTGAAAGCGCAAGTTTCCTTCCTTTAAAAAATCCAACGCCATTTCCGGGGTCATTGATTGTTGTGTTTCTTTAGTATGTGCTTTCATTATTTTTAACTTTTATAGGTTTTTGAATAGAAAATTTCGCTGTAATTTTCCGGAGCTTCAATCTCGCCCTTTTCGGAAATTAATTTAACATGAATTGACTTATTTTTTGCTTGTTGAACAAAATCATTTAATATCTCAATGATATCATGATCAAGATAACGCGTTTTGCGCACAT
>CALJFV010000115.1 GCA_938074515.1 uncultured Flavobacteriaceae bacterium | reverse complement strand
ACGCCGTGTTCGTCGCTCCCACATATAAAAACGACATCACGTCCTTGGAGACGCAAGTAGCGCGTGTAAATGTCGGCAGGAATATAAACACCCGCCAAATGCCCTAAATGAACAGGGCCATTGGCATAAGGTAAGGCTGCGGTAATGGTATAACGTTTTGGGGTCTGCTTCACGACTCAAATTTAGGTCATAAAAGTAAGGATTTTAGCCTGAAGATTCTACCTAATCAGTTGTTGAGATTCGCCAAGGACTGACTTTGTGCCTAGTGGAGTAAGCGCTCATGGACTAAAGCCTAACGAATCAGAATGGATTTACTGTAATGTTGCCCCGCAAAAGAAATGCGATAAATATATTGTCCATAGCTCAATCGAATGCCGGCGGCTTGACGCACATCTATGCTGTGCCTGCCGGGGAAAAACATGCGGTCGGCCAGGGTCACCAGTTCACGGCCCATAATGTCGTAAAGGGTAATTCTCCCGTGGGCTGTTTGCTGCGTTTCTAATTCAATTAAGGTTTGATTGTTTTGATAAACAGGACGATGGGTAAAGCGCATAAATGGTTTCGGATCACCAACACTGAGTGTTTGGCAGTCCAGTCCTAGGTCAAGGGTTTGATAATTGTGATTCAACAATATAGAATCAATAACTTCTTGATCTAGACAGAACCAGTTTGCCAAAACTGAAGCATAAACATCGCGAAAATCTGATGAGGGAATGAGATTATCATAATCATCCCAGGTTAATAAATCTGGGTGGTCTCCTACAAAACCACTGCCATTTAGCGCTGGGCCAAAGAGCATCATCGGAGAGGCAGCCCCGTGGTCTGTCCCCGAAGAGCCATTTTCATAAGGCCGTCGGCCGAACTCTGAAATCGTCATGGAGAGCACTTTTTGGTCCCATCCACCGGAGCTCAAATCTTCATAAAAGGCCTTTATTGAGCTCGATAAATCTTGTAATAGGGATTGATGTGCGTAGCGTTGATTGGCGTGAGTGTCAAAACTCCCAAGGGAAACCATGTATACTTTAGTGCCCAAACCGCCTTTGATCAGACGGGCCACAGCAGCGAGTTGGTTGGCTAAATCACCGCTGCCGTAATTAGCATTATTATTCGAGGCCATATAAGCGTCATGAATCACCCCTGAATAAGTAAATGTTGTATTGGCCGCCGCTCTTAAAAAAGTCAGTTTGTCGCCATATACGCAGTTCGGCACATTAACCACGTCGTGCAGCGCACCATTAGCACCTACGGTCTCTAATTGTTCAATATTGGCAAAAGTGAAGGCATAATTATTGTCAAAACCATCAAAAATTAAATTACCAATATTACCCACCTGTATCGCTGGCGGGGCTGCCGGAGGATTGGTCAAATAATCAGGATATAAATCTTCAAAATAGCGCCCCCACCATCCCGTTGGTTCTTCGTATTGATGGGCTGCTGAGGCCCAGATATCGCTCGAACGAAAATGAGATAGGTTTTGTTCAGGGTAACCTACTCCATGAACGACCTTCATTTGTCCATCGCCCCAAACAGATTCCAAATCATTCATATAGCTTGGAATACTGAAATCATCGTTCAGGGGCATCAAATTGGGCTCGAAGTGCCTTATGTTTGGGCGTAAGTTGGCATAGGTGGCGTAATCGTATACCGGAACAATAGTGTTGAGCCCATCATTGCCGCCATTGAGTCTAATAATGACCAGGATATTGTCGTTTTGGCTTTCAGATAATGCTACGGTAAGTGGTGTGGCTTGCGCTGCTGACACTGATTGTTTTCCCATGAGCATACTTCCTCCGCCTACGAGTCCTAGAGCCTGAATAAAACTGCGCCGAGACCAATAATCATGTTCATGATTATGGTGTTTGTGATCGGCATGACCGGAATTTTTATCTTTAGAAAATAGTTTGTCCTTATCCTTATCCATGGCCGATTATTTGAGTTGAAATTCAGGCCATGTGGCCACATGATTTAACAAGAGCAAAACTTGATAGGGTGCTTCAGCCCAACTCAGATTCCACAATCGATCATCATAATAGTTTTGTGGAATTTCCCATTTGAACACCTCAGTAGCGATGTCGTAATCTGTTGGGGTGAAAAGTTCCCGAGCGTGGAAGTGATCCACAAGGACTTTGGTAATGTAAGCAGGATCATTACTGTCATTAGATAAATCAATAGCCAACGACCTAAAGCGCTCTTCTTGTCCGCTGTCGTATAGAAGATTCAAATAAGCCCGAAACAAGGCCCAGCGCGCCGTAATGGTTGATGTGCCAATCCAATCTTGATCCCCTTGCCAACCAGCTACATCAGGGGGATTGAACATTATTTGTCCCAAAACAGCTGCGTAATAAATAAAGGCTTCCATCAAGTCATCATTGAATAAAAAGCTCGATTCGTTTACAAATTGGAAGATCAAATCAAAGGGACTTTTAATGATGACCCCGAGTGCTTTTTCATCAAAAAAGTGCTCGCTCTTGAACAACTGTTTTAACACTGGGACCAGTTCAAAATTATTGTCGATCATGGTTTGCGCCATGGGGGCGATAATGTTGGTCTCGATCATAGGATCAACATCGGGGCTCACAAAGTATCGATATAATTTGCGACAAATATATTGGGCAATTAGCGGACCCCGCTCCTGGAACAGAATATCGATGACATCATGGTAATTCCAGTTTCCGGTTTGTCCAAAAATGGTTTTGTCCCCACTCAAAAAGGTATTGGTGTTAAAAATAATGGGCCCTCCCGCTTGAGGCCTAAGGTTCCATCCAGTAAGGGCCTTTGAGGTCTCTACAATATCCTCTTGGGTATAGCCATTGCCTTCCCCTAATGTGAACAATTCAAAAAGTTCTCGAGCGTAATTCTCATTAGGTTCTGTATTGGTATTTTGAAAACCGTTCAGGTAGATCAGCATGGCTGGGGTGAGACCCATATCATGCACCAGGTCCTTAAAGTTGCCCAAGGCATGCTGCTCTGCTGTGCGGTAATATTGAAAAAGATAGGGCGAATAATTGTATGTGGAGAGCTCAGTGACAAAATGATTCAACCAAAAAAAGATCATACGACCTTGGAGGCTCGTACTGACCATCAGGTTGCCGGTTTCTATCCTGAAATCATTAATATATTCCGGGTTTTCTTCGGTATAATTGCTAAAGTCACTCAGTCTGTAGTAGCCCCAAAAGGGATCTTCACGCAGCGGAGCACCTACCGCACTATCCACTAACTGGTCGATGAGTGCGCCTGGGCTTGAACTCACCCCGACACTAATCGTGTTTGGATCTGTGCCATAGCCCAATCTACGGTGACAGTGTTTGACTTTAGCCTTATTCCATGGGTTGTCACTTCCCGGAATGTAAGGGTCCAGGGTACTGGTATTACAAGATGTTGTGGCAGCACTCATGAATTAAAATAAAAAAACGCTATTAAATTTATGAATTTATATTCGTTTGACGGTCTTTCGGCATAATTGTTTAATTTTAAGTCACTTCCCTGTTTTTGTCAAGAACAATATGAAACAACCTGAATTTTTATCCTCCGGAGACCTCATCGCGATCATAGCAACCGCTCGATTTGTCTCTAATCAGGACCTTAAATTTGCAGAGGATTGTTGCAAAAAATGGGGTTTTCGCGTCGTTTTAGGTCAAAGTATTGGGACAAAACACCATCAATTGGCGGGCTCGGACCCTGCGCGCGCCCAGGACCTTCAATGGGCTTTGGATCATCCTGAGGTTAAAGCAATCTGGTGCGCGCGCGGGGGCTACGGAACCATCCGTATTTTAGACTTAGTCCATTTTGAAGGATTCACCCAACATCCGAAATGGGTTATCGGCTATTCTGATGTTACGGCGCTTCACGCACGACTTCAGTCTCTGGGCTGGGCGACTCTGCACGCTCAAATGCCTTTGGCTTTAAGTGAAAAGTCTAAGGCCACTGCTCAAACTATTTTTCAGGCGTTAACTGGGATCAATTATTCCATCGAGTGGCCTGTAAAGCGCACTGATCAGACGGCGATGATTCGCTCAGGAGAAGTTACAGCCCCGATAATTGGCGGGAATCTGTCTTTGATTTATAGTTTGCAAGGAAGCAAAGATGCCATTGATGCCAGCGGGAAAATCCTTTTTATCGAAGATCTCGATGAGTACCTATACCATATTGATCGCATGATGTATTCCCTCAAACGGAGCGGGATACTTCGGGGCCTGGCGGGTTTGGTCGTTGGCGGTATGACGGACATGAAAGACCACGAAATCCCGTTTGGATGTGATGCACGTCAAATTATTTGGACCGTTGTGGCTCAAGAATCTTACCCCGTAGTTTTTGATGCGCCAATCGGCCATTTAGGGGACAATCGGGCCTTACCCTTTGGACTCCCCTGTACCTTGCGGGTAACTTCAGACGAGGCCAAAATACAGGTTCATGGCAAAGCACAATGACATAGGCCGATGGGGAGAACAAATTGCAGAACAATATCTGCGCGCCAAGGGCTATGAAATTCTCCTGAAAAATAATAGAGTCGGGCGTTTAGAACTGGATTTGGTTGTACGCCAAAACCCCACTGAACTCGTGATTGTTGAAGTAAAAACCAGGTCATCTGCCCTTTGGCAAGATCCATTGGCTGCTGTTGATAAGCAAAAACAGAAGCATTTGATTCGGGCGGGCAATCATTTGCTGCACGCATTAAATACGGCCAATGCAGCCATTCGTTTTGATTTAATTTCGGTTGTGGGGACACAATCAGATTATCAGATCAGCCACATCGAAGATGCGTTTTATCCTTTTTGAATCAGCGCGCGTAGATGACTTAAAGCTGTGGATACTGTCGGGATTTTTTCTACGGTCAACAGCAAGCGCAATCCATTTTTAGTTTGTTTTTCTTTCAGCTTCATTTGTCCCTGGCTGTGAGCCTGGACCACTTGGATGATATTCTGAAAAATTGGGGTCTGATAAAACGGGCTTTCTTGGTCTTGAATGAAGTAACCAATCATGCGTTGATTTTTTAAAACCACACGCTCTAGACCTAATTCCGCAGCGATGAGCTTAAGTTTTGCACATTCCAAAAGGTCCTGCGCGGATTCAGGGAGTGTCCCAAACCGATCGATGAGGTTGTTTTCAAATACGGTAAATTCCTCTTCTTTCGTTAATTCGTTGAGTTCTGTATAACACTGAAGTCTCTGGGTCACACTGTTGATATAGTCTTCAGGAAACCGCAGTTCAAAATCGGTATCCACTACAGTGTCTTTGGTAAAGACTTTTTTCTTGGCCAATTGATCTTTATACAAGTCTTTAAATTCCTTTTCTTTCAGTTCTTCAATGGCTTCAGCCAATATTTTTTGATAGGTTTCAAAACCTATTTCATTGATAAAACCACTTTGTTCTCCACCCAAAAGGTCTCCTGCGCCTCGAATCTCAAGATCCTTCATGGCAATGTGAATCCCGCTACCCAATTCACTGAATTGTTCTAAAGCGGTCATGCGTTTACGGGCTTCGTCGGTCATTGCTGAATAGGGCGGAGTGATGAAATAGCAAAAAGCCTTCTTGTTACTGCGCCCAACGCGTCCCCGCATTTGATGTAAATCTGAAAGGCCAAAATGGTGGGCATTATTAATTAAGATGGTATTGGCATTTGACACGTCAAGCCCGTTTTCAATGATGGTGGTCGAGACCAAAATATCGTACTCGTTTTCCATAAAGCCCATCATGATAGATTCGAGTTTTTTACCGTTCATTTGGCCGTGCCCCACGGCGATTTTTGCCTCTGGAATGAGCCTTTGAATCACTCCGGCCAACTCATTGATGTGTTCAATACGGTTTTGGACGACAAAGATTTGTCCCCCTCGAGAGAGTTCATAATGAATGGCATCGCGCAGTAGCGTTTCACTAAAGCGCACCACTTGGGTCTCAACTGGGTAGCGATTTGGGGGTGGTGTGTTGATGACCGACAGATCCCGTGCAGCCATGAGACTGAATTGTAAAGTTCTTGGAATCGGTGTAGCTGTCAAGGTTAGGGTGTCAATGTTTTCTTTAAGTGTTTTGAGTTTATCCTTAACCGAAACGCCAAATTTTTGTTCTTCATCTACAATGAGGAGTCCAATATCTTTGAACTCAACAGATGAATTGACCAATTGATGAGTACCTATGACAATGTCCAACTGACCATTTTTCAAACGCTCCAATACGTCCCTGCGCTCTTTAGTGGTGCGAAAACGATTCAAATAATCTACACTGACGGGTAAATCTTCAAGGCGTTTAGAAAAGGTTTTATAGTGCTGGAAAGCGAGAATTGTTGTGGGAACAAGTACAGCGACTTGTTTGCCATTGTCTACTGCTTTAAACGCCGCTCGAATAGCCACCTCAGTTTTGCCAAATCCAACATCGCCACAGACAAGACGATCCATAGGTTGTGGACTTTCCATATCCTTTTTTATGTCATCGGTCGCTGATGTTTGGTCAGGAGTATCTTCATAAATAAACGAGGATTCAAGCTCATGCTGGAGATAGGAATCTGGGCCAAAGGCAAAGCCTTTTTGCAAACGTCTTTTGGCGTAAAGCTCAATGAGGTCAAAGGCAATTTGCTTGACCTTTTTCTTGGTTTTAGTTTTAAGATTTTTCCAAGCAGCACTGCCGAGTTTATACAATTTGGGAACGGAACCGTCTTTGCCATTGAACTTGGCGATTTTATGCAAGGCGTGGATACTCAAATAAAGTATGTCGCGATCGCCGTAGACCAGCTTGATGGCTTCTTGAATCTTTCCTTCGACCTCAATTTGTTGCAAGCCACCAAAAGTCCCAATACCATGGTCAATATGGGTGACATAATCACCAATTTGCCATTGTGAGAGTTCCTTGATGCTCACGGCTTGTTTTTTGGCTAAACCATTTTTTAATTTGAACTTATGATAGCGCTCAAAAATTTCGTGATCGGTGTAACAAGCAATTCCTTGCGCTTTATCGACAAACCCTTGGTGCAAAGAAAAAACCTCGATGAAATAACCTTTGACATCCTTTGTGCTGTCTTCAAAAATATCTCTAAAGCGCTTGGCTTGTGCTTCAGAACCACAGCAAATTATAGTGGTCATTCCCTTATCATGGCTCAAATTAATCTGATCGACAAGCAGGTTAAATTGTTTATTGAATGAGGGTTGAGGGGTCTGATCAAAGTTTAGGTATTGTTCAGTTTCATTTTTTGAAACCAGCCAAATATTGTCCATCGCGTTGAGATCCTGATCCAGGAGTTGCTCGTCACAAAAAAGCACCTCTGGAGTGGACCATTGTAAAGGGCTCTCTAATTGGGCATAATGTTGTGTCGCCTTGACAAAAAGATCTCTCATTTGATCGAGGATGAAGGAGCGATCCTGAAAGATAACTAAAGCTTGGTCCCCGACATAGGAGAGAAAACTCTGGCGGATGACCGCGCGAGATTTTTCCCCAACATCAGGGATGATCGAGATTTTGTTTTTGAGCCCAATAGAGAGCTGGGTCTCTATGTCAAATTCACGGATACTTTCAAGAGTGTCCTCAAAAAATTCAAGACGGTAAGGATGGTCATTACTGAATGAAAAGACATCGACGATACCTCCTCTTAGGGAGAATTCACCTGGTTCTGTCACAAAGTCTACTCGCTTAAACTGAGCCTCGAACAAAAGCTCATTGAGTCCGTCCACATCGAGATGTTCACCAGTCTCAAGTTTGATGGTGTTTTGTTTTAGGGTTTTTTTAGTGACAACTTGCTCGAATAATGCTGTAGGATAGGTGACAACAACTGCAGGCTTTTTTCGGCTAATCAAATGAGTGAGCACCTCTGAGCGCATTAGGACGTTATTATTGTCCGTTTCTTCAATTTGATAGGGGCGGCGATAACTCCCGGGGTAAAATAACACCTGCTCTTGATCCAATAGCCCTTCCAGGTCATTGAGTAAATAGGCCGCAGTTTCTTTGTCGTTCATGACGCAGACTATTGGCCTAGGCTCGTGTAAAAATATTTTAGAGATGATGAGACTTTGTGCTGACCCAACCAGACCCGAGACTCGGGTAATGCGTTGATTTTCAGATAGGCGTTGCTTCAATTTTTGCCAAGGCAAAGACTGTTCAAATAGTGAGGATATGCGGCTGGGCACCATCGGGCGACAAAGATACTAACTGGGTCATTACTTCAAAACAATCCGGTTAATTTTTGAGGCTTTAAAAAAAGATATCTGCGCGACAAATTTTATATTTGTATCCTAAACAAACGTCATGTCATTTACAGATTTATTCGAGAGCGGAGAACACCGCAGTAATTTAGGTCATTTTGCTTCATTAGTATACATTGCTGAAAGTCACTCAGGCATCGTTGAATCTGAATTGGCGCTTTTGCAGCGCTTTGCTCGCAAGCTTGACATTACTGATGAGGAATACGAAGAAGTGCTCAAAGACCCTAAGAAATATCCAATCAATCCGCCGACCTCAGCGACCAAGCGATTAGAGCGCATGCTTGATTTGTTTAAAGTAATTTTAGCAGACCACAGCATTGATGCTCATGAGCAAGTTTTGATTCAGCGCTATGCCATTGGACTGGGATACAGCGAAGCAGATGCCAAAGCTTTGATAAAGCGCTCCATCGAAATTTTTACTGGAGGTCTTGATGTAGAAGATTATCAGTATTTGCTCAACAAATAATAAGGCACTAGGAACAGGCCTTAATTTTTACAGTCCCTAAATTTATTAGGGTGTTGATTCTGGATATAATCCCATAAAGGACTCAGCCTTTTCTACCATTGATGCACTGCCCCCAATAAAAGGAGTTCTTTGGTGTAATTCTGTGGGCTCAATATCGAGGATTCGACGATAGCCATCACTGGCTTTTCCGCCCGCTTGTTCAATTAAAAAGGCCATGGGGTTGCATTCGTAAAGCAGCCGAAGTTTTCCTCTGGGATCTCTTGCGGTATTGGGATAAATATAAATGCCGCCCTTGATCATATTGCGATGTACGTCGGACACCAAGGAGCCAATATAGCGCGAGGTATAGGGTCTATCTTCCTCTTCTTTCTGACAGTATTTGATATAGTCTTTAATGCCTTGAGGAAAATGAACATAATTCCCTTCGTTAACCGAGTAGATTTGTCCTTTTTCAGGAAAGCATAGGTTGGGATGGGACAGATAATAGGTCCCCAAGGCTGGATTCAAGGTGAATCCGTTTACTCCGTGCCCTGTGGAATAAACGATCATGGTTGAAGTGCCATAAATGATATAACCCGCGGCCACTTGCCGATTACCCGCTTGCAGAAAATCCTCGAGAGAAACGGGGGTCCCTGCTGGGGTCACCCTTCTATAAATTGAAAAAATCGTCCCCACTGAGACATTGACATCGATATTGCTTGACCCGTCTAAGGGATCAATCAGCACCACATATTTATTTTCATTCTGTCCATTACGCCCTTGGATTGTTATGAAATCTTCTTCCTCTTCACTGGCAATTCCACAAACAATTTCCCTATTGGTCAGGGTTTTTATAAAGGTTTCATTGGCAAAGACATCGAGTTTTTGCTGATCTTCACCCTGCACATTAACCTCTCCGGCCTGTCCTATAATATCAACCAATCCAGCTTTATTGACTTCGTGATTGACCACTTTGGCCGCCAGCCGTATGGAGTTAATGAGTCTCGATAATTCTCCTGATGAATATTGGAATTCACTCTGGTTTTCAATGATGAATTCGCCGAGTGTTTTGTTCTTTTGAACGGGCATGAGATTTGATTAGGAAATTGACGTAAATATCGGGAATTTTGATAAATACATCCGATATTTGTTCCACAACTCTTGCTATGCAACCCTTCATTCGTTTTGCTACTAAAGATGATGCCCCTGCAATTATTGGATTAATTCAGGGCCTTGCGAATTTTGAAAAAGCCTCGGACCAAGTCGTTATTACTGCTGATGATCTCGTTCGTGATGGTTTTGGAACAAATCCAAAATTCTGGTGTTATGTGGCTGAGATTCCGGGTGAAATAGAGACTGAAATCGTAGGCATGGCATTGTTTTACCCTCGATATTCGACTTGGAAGGGCCCGACGATACACCTGGAGGATTTGATGGTTCAAGAGGAGTTCCGTGGTCAAGGTGTGGGGACCGCCTTGTACCGCAGTGTATTGACCTTTGCGCGTGAGCGTAAAGTACGTCGCGTAAATTGGGAGGTGCTGGATTGGAATACTCCGGCTATTGAGTTCTATGTGAAGTCTGGAGCAGAGATTTTAAAACATTGGCACGTTGTATCCATGGATGATCAAGCCCTTGAAGCATATCTCGAATCATGAAGGTTTATAAATTTGGGGGGGCATCGGTAAAAGATCCCAGCGGAGTTAAGCAAGTGGTTAATATTTTAAAATTAACCCAAAAGGAACCACTAATTGTTGTGGTGTCGGCAATGGGAAAAACAACCAACGCCCTCGAACAGGTGGTGCATTGCTGTCTTAACAACGATCCAGACTGCGAGGCATATATTTCAGAGATTTTTGACAAACATTTGACAATTATCCGAGAATTATTTGACCAACCAAGCCATCCTGTTTATACAGCCATAAAGGCACTGCGTCAGGGATTAAGTGATTTTATTCGGCAGAATAAAGCGACAGATCACGCCTTTGTTTACGACCAAATTGTAAGTTACGGGGAATTACTCTCGACAACAATCGTCAGACATTATTGCCTTGATTCAGGTATTGAATTGGCCTGGCTTGATGTGCGCCAGTGCATCAAAACGGATGCGACTTACCGCGAAGGTGTGGTGGATTGGGCGGCCACACACAAAGCCATAAAAGAGGCCATTAATCCTAAGGGAATTACCTTGACTCAGGGATTTTTAGGAAGCGAAACGAAGCACAATTTCACCACAACCTTAGGCCGTGAGGGCAGCGATTATACTGCAGCCATATTTGCTTATTGCCTCAATGCCTTAAGTGTAACGATTTGGAAAGATGTGCCCGGAGTGCTTAGTGCGGACCCGCGCTATTTCAAAGAGACAGTGCTGCTCGAGCAGATTTCCTACAGCGAGGCCATAGAGCTCGCCTTTTACGGCGCATCAGTGATTCATCCTAAAACCCTGCAGCCTCTGCAGCGCAAGGAAATCCCGCTGTTTGTAAAACCATTTAACGACCCGCAGGCTTCTGGAACCCGTGTGGGCACTGGTCCAGATTTAAAGCCTCGAGTGGGCTGCATCATTAAAAAGGAACAGCAGGTTTTAATTCAATTATCCGCCTTGGATTTTAATTTTATGATGGAGGACCATATTGGCGATGTTTTCAAATGGCTACATGCCTATCAAATGAAAGTTGAGTTGATTCAAAATTCAGCCATTAGTTTTTCAGTTTGTGTCGACAATAAATACAATCGATTGCCTGAATTGGTTGCCCAGCTTCAAAAACGCTTTCAAGTTCTGGTTCATCCTAGAGTAACGCTTTTGACCTTACGCCATGCACCCTCTAAAATGATTCAAGCCGCTGTTAAATCGCGAGACGTCTTGTTGCGCCAAGAAAGTGGAAACACGCTACAACTTGTGCTTCAAGGTATTGACTAAAGCAATCATTATGTATCTTTACGACTAACCTATTAAGCGTATTTGGGTCAGTGGGATTAGTCAATGCAAAGGAAGTAGCCAAGGCCATTAAGGTGGACCATCTCGGGTTTATGGGTTCAGCCATAGGCTGGGGCCTGATGCGCGTGCTAAAAATCGCTACGCTCAATAAAATTTACGACCGCAATAAGCATCTGTCGGATTTAGCATTCATCAACCAATTGTTGGATGAGTTTGAAATCAATTTTGAAAT
>CALJFV010000114.1 GCA_938074515.1 uncultured Flavobacteriaceae bacterium | reverse complement strand
AGCAGAAACTGTAAGGGCATAATCAGCCTTATATCCGGCTTAGTTATTGTAGCTCAGGAGCATAGTTTACCGGGAAGTCATTCGCGCGAGCACGACGTCCAGCCTCGATAAAATTCGATCCATAAGTAGCGTCAATTGCCTCCAAGAATCCATTAGCCATTAAGGCATAACCTCTAGCAGTCAAGTGCACACCATCCAAACTTACCAATCCTCCAAATACAAGGTCTGTGGACATACTAAATCCATCAAAGACCACACCTCCAGATGAGGCATTTTGAAGAATCCCTTTTAAGTCAACCTTAGCAAGACCCTTGGCCATAACTAAGGCGTCAATAGTTGCATTGTAAGCGTCGGTTGCATTTAACACAGACTGGGTTTCCGTACCTGTAAGCACCCATTGGTCTGCAAGCGGCTTAGTAATACCATTCACAGAGAGTTGACCTGCTTGTTGCTGCGCAATTGCAGGGCTTTCTTGCTCTGCAATTACAGGGGCTTGCGCCTGAGCAGCGGCTGTCGCCTCACCGTCAGCAAAAGCAGCAGCTTGAGCCTCATCAAAACCTAAATCAATCGCTGCTTGAAAGGCAATTTCATAGGCAGCGGCATAAACTGCAGCGTAAGCCTGAGCATAGACTTGAGCAAAAACACCTTCATAAACAGCCGGATATATCGACGCTGCGTAATCCGTATCTACCGTGGCAATGTAAGAAGAACTGGTTAGCACCATCAGATCTGCCTCATTGGCCTGTCGCGATTGACCAAACTGAGTCGCCAAAAGGTTAGCAAAAGCCTCTGGATAGCCTAAAGATTGTAATACCGCTGAAAGTTGGTCAACAATATTTGGCAGACTCTCGTCGACGATCACCACTGGACTGGCCATGTCTTCGCTAAAAATGATTTTACGCTCTGGAACACCCAAAGCATCGAAGACTTGATTCAATGGTCCAAAAGTTTCGTTGAGCACAGGGATCTGTGGCCCAAAATCAGGGTTACTTGGATCAAGTGGCGCATAAGGTACCGCAGTAAAATATGGCAAAGAAGTTACATAAGGAACATTCCCTACAGCGCCTTTAGCACCATTGGCCGTTAAAGCATCAAGTGTCGCTGACAAAGCTGCTGCAAAAACATTTGGATCGGTAATGTCGTTACCCCCATAAGTAGTCGGATCCAGATTTCCTGTTTGATCCACACCACTTCCTCCGGAAGTTGCATATCCTAAAACATCATTGCCACCAAATTCAGACAAAGTAAAAAAGGTCGGATTTTGCGCTACAGCATCCTCTAACATAGAAGCATTCGCCGAACTCGCCATACGGGCGAAATATGGATTTGCTAAGCCCAAAGGCACCCCAGCTAGATTTCCATAGCCATTTGCCAAAAAGTGAAAACTTTTCGCCCCAGGTACGCCCATGTTATTAAACACTCCTGCAACCACATTGGTCACCTCAGTTGTCGGATTTGCCTCAAGGACTGCTGGACCAGAACCATTGAAGTACAATCTTGGATAGGCAATTAAATTACCCCCATAAAGCAACCCACCTACGTTATCGGTCATCATGGGCTGATTAAAATCACCGCCCCCTGCCGCAGCAAATTGAGTCGCTAAAGTATTTGGGAATGAATTAGTCTGTGCTGCCTTAAATAAAGCGTTATCTGTAAATCCAGCTGTAAATGAAGCCCCTAGAGCCACATAATTGGAGAAGTCAGCATCTCCTGCAGTCAAGGCCACAGTTTCCACTGGTGCCGTTGACTCTGTCATATCATCGCTTTCACACGACACAATTCCCAGTGCCAGTAAAGCAAAACCTAAATATTTAAAATTCATCTTCATAATTATTATAAATTATTAATTGTCCATGATAAGTAATACATGGAACCAATTCGGCCTGTTCCATAGGCTTGAATATACTCTTCGCCAAGCGCATTTGCTGCACCCAGTTTAAAGGTAGACTTCAAGAAGTTTGGCATTCTGTAGTTGATTTGGAAGTCAAATACATTATATGCCGGTATATCACCATCTCCAAAAGTGGCTTCCCATTTGTAGTCCCCAACATATCGCCAAGCGGTATTAAATCCTAAATTTTCAATTATGTCAGTATTTCCAAAAGAAAATTTAAACTTGTCACGCGGGGTGTTGAAATTAGTTCTGAAATCAGGATTGCCTCCTTCACGATCTTGTACGGCGTAAGTGTAACTCGCTCCTAGATCATAACCGCCAAAGACTTTGGCCGATAAACCTAAACTACCTCCGTAAGAGTTAATCTCCTCTTCAGAGTTAGTGTATACTTGATAAACTTGATAATCGCCGTTTGCAATCGCAGCGACTGCCAAAGGTGTTCCATTAGGCAAGGTCTCACTTAAAGCAACATCACCATAAAAAGGGGCAATTACCGTCTCATTTGAGATGAAATCATTATATGTATTATAGTACCAGTTAAAGTCAACGATCAGCTTACCGAGCTTACCTCGATATCCAAAATCTATAGACCGAACTTGTTCTGGCTTTACATAGTTTGAATTAGCAACATTCAAGGCAGAAACATCGCCTGTAGCAGCAAAAGCCCCTACAGAACTTGCGAAAAATGAGTTGTTATAGGCTCCTGTACCATCTACATTTAGTGATGCCGCACCTGTAATCGCTTGGCCTGTTGGACTTAAACCATACTCGCGCACATCGCGCTCAGGGTTATTGCTCGCACCACCCACTAAAATTGCACGTCCGACATCAAGTCCAATGTATAAATCCTGAGTGGTCGGGTTTCTGAATCCAGTTTGGATTGAAGCACGGATGTTGTGGTTATCGTTGATGGTAAAACCAGCCGCTAAACGAGGCGAGAAGAAGCCATCAAATAACTCAGACTTATCATAACGCACAGAACCTGTCAATTTAAGGTCTAGGTTGTCGGCTAGATTGAATTTCTTTTGACCTTGAGTGTAAAACCCGAGCTCAGAGTAGTCAATTGGTCCATCAGCATCGGTATAAATACTTCCCCCAGAATTCAAGCTGTAGGTACGGAATGACCCTCCTACCTGTAATTCGAATGGCTTGAATATCTCAGAAAAATTATAGTTGTAATCGGCGTGATAAATTTTGGAATTATCTGTGAATTTTGACCCTGTGGTCAAGTCAGAATCATTAATGCTTGTGTTGAATGCATTTTCATATTCTGCTGAACCCGGCAAAAAGCGTCCTGTATCTGCGGTTTGTCTTGCAAAATCATGGGCTTGATCAGGAGTTAAACCAGCGTATAATTGAGACTGTACAAAAGCCCCCACATATTCTCCAAACCAGGTCGAATCATCTTTCCATGAGCGGTTGATATTGATCCCTGTAAAGACCATATCATAACTGTCTCCAGCATCATCTGTGGTCATGTATCCACGAACAAAGAAATTATCATTACGCACTTCCAACTTGTGCTGGGTCATGACGAAATTATCTATCGCATAGCGGTTCGCCCCTTGATAAAGGGTAGACCCAGTACCGTATTTCCCAACATAAGAGAATTCCAAATCATCTTCAAACGGACGATAGTAAACACCCCAATCTGCTTTGATACTCTCTGCAGTATAATCCGTTAGATCAATTTCGTTGTATCCAGTTCGACTCACGTTTACCGAAGGCACTAACTGTTCCGACCCTGCTGGCAGAATACCAAGTCCTACAAGTGCTTGAGCCACACCGTTAATGTTTGTCGAAACCTCATCTCCATAGACATTTACCCCGTCATAGTTAATGTCAGCACGCGAGGATCCTGTCCCTACTTTTCCGTCGTAGTTATTGGCCCCCCAGTCGGTTCCGCTGAGGTAACCCCCGTTAATTTTTACGGCTAACTTTTCACTGAATTTATGGCCAACGCGAAAGTTAACATCGGTATATGGGTTATCTCCAACAAAGGTTTGTGAAGTTTGCCCCTGCTTCAAAGAAACACTGATTCCTTGATGATCAAATGGACTCTTACTGCGCATGAACAAAATCCCATTAAAGGCGTTTGCCCCGTAAAGCGCAGAAGCGGCTCCTGGGAGAATCTCAACGCTCAGAACATCTGTATCAGTCATCCCCAATAGGTTACCAAGAGGGAAGTTCAAAGCTGGTGCAGCATTGTCCATTCCATCGACCAATTGCATAAAACGCGTATTGGCGAAAGTCGCGAATCCACGGGTATTGATCGATTTAAATGTTAAACTGTTGGTATTGATATCAACGCCTTTGAGGTTCTCAAGTCCATCATAAAAATCAGCAGATGCTGTATTTTTAATTTCTTTAAGTCCAAATCGCTCAATCGTTACTGGCGACTCGAAAATACGCTCAGGTGTTCTCGAAGCTGAAATGACAACTTCATCCAACTCAGAGCCCTCGACTAAGGTCACGCTAAGGGATTGATTATTTGCAGTCACGGCTACCTTTTGCAACGCGTAACCAATACTCGAAACTTCTAGATTAAACGGCGGCTCAGCATCGACCAACAACGCAAAATTACCATCGAAATCGGTAGCGGTCCCCGCTGTAGTTCCTACAGCTACAACATTGGCTCCCACTACAGGAACCCCTGCCTCGTCAACCACTGTTCCGCGAACATTGGTCTGCGCATAAGTGATGCAACTTAAAAACAAGCCGCATACAAACAATACGTTTTTCATAATTTGATTAGTTAAAATTTGTTAAATATACTTATAAAAATGGCTGATTCGGCAGACTATATGTGGTTTTTTTACTTGGATTACAAGTATTGAAACCCAGTTTCTTGGGTCCAAGCCCCCCTTTTTTATTTGATGGTGCCCGGCTAAATTCTTTTAAAACAACACTATGGTTCCCAAAACCGAGTTCCAATATTGAGCCTTTATGAGTAGGAAATAAATCGAAAATATGAAGGAAATTAGCCTTTCAAGGGTTGGCAAAAACTGCGGATAGAATCCTTAAATAAGCCCAATACTTGGACCAGATCTGGATGGTCCTTAGCTATGGGACGACCATCGATTTCTACCACAGGGGTTAATTCACCCATGGTCCCCGTGGCAAAAACTCCATCAGCATTATAAAACTCAGACAAACTCAGATCGGCCTCAACGCATTTAATTTCATTATTGCGACAAATATTCATGACCGTTTTTCGCGTAATTCCCGGCAAACAAGCATGAGCGAATGGCGTGTAAACCACCCCATTAATTAGCGCAAACAAGTTGCTTCCATTGAGTTCCGCAACAAAACCACGCTCATCGAGCATGAGTCCCGCGTCTTTACCCGCCACATTGGCCTGAATCTTAGCCAAAATATTGTTGAGCAAATTGTTGTGGTGGATTTTACTGTCCAAAAACTGTGGCGTGTTACGTCGCTGACTGCTCGATATGACTTTTATCCCCGAATTGTTGTCGTAAACCAAAGGCTTCCATTCGGCCAAAACGATCAGACATGAGCCACTTTGGTTGAGTCGCGGGTCCATGCCGCTGGTGATTTTCTCCCCTCGAGTCAGCGTCAATCGAATGTGGGTGTCGTCATTCATACCATTAGCCTTCAGAGTTTTATCTATAGCCTCCATAACCTGGGCCTTGGTTGGAATATCTGCAAAAGCCAAGGTTTTTGCCGAAGCCAAAAGACGGTTCAAGTGATCGTCCAAACATACAATACCCTCGGGGTAGACCCTGAGCCCTTCCCAAACAGCATCTCCGCCTTGTACCGAACTGTCAAATACGGAAACTTTAGCCTCATGGCGCGGATATAAACGATCCTTGATCCAAACTTTAATGTCGTTATTGCGGGGGTCAAATTTCTGTAGCATGATTGTTTTTATTTAAAAGCACTTTTAGTTTTAATTGGTTATAAAAAGGCAAAGCTTGGGTGTAAACCTGCTCAAGATGATTGTTCCACAGCTCTGGCTCAAACCTGCTTTTAGGCTTGGCAAAACCTGTGCTACGATGAACGTTTTTATACCAGTAGGGGGCCCAGATACCATCTGCAGGATTCGGACCTGCAGGCCACTTTGTCATTTGCGGATAATATGTTATGCCCAATTCCTCACAAAGCTGACTCAAATACATGCCCGGATCAATCATCAATTCATCACTATCAATTACGGTATAGGCAATATCCTGCCGGTCAAAAAACTCCATTAATTCAAAGGCACGTCTAATTCCAATCGCGTCAAGGTCTGGACGCTCGATGACCTTGGCAAAGGACTGCAAAAGTTTCTTGGGGTCACGAATCAAAATCACGTTTTGCCAGTCTTTCATAAAGTAAGGCTCTGGATCAAGGCAATGATGGGCCATATTTTTTATAAATACCCTTTTATCGCGCGTAGCGTCGCTGATTTGCATCAAAATCTCTTGATGCTCATTAGGCATATTATCGAGTATCTCTTGTTCCATGGGATGGGTTTCGCGATCTCGAATCTGGGCCAGATAATACCCATAAAAAGGTTCGTCCAAAACCTTAAAATCAGGATGCTGGGCAAAGCTATACATCAAGGCCGTGGAAATATTACGCGGACCAGAAATAAGGTGGACAACTTTATTCATGGGCTAAAAATAATCAATCATCGAGGATTTCCGAGTCCAAAAAGCAATAGTTCTGTCAAAGGTCTATTTTGTAACTTTAGACCATGAGCTATGCCTTAATTCAACAGTCTCCATGAGTAAAAGGGTATTAATTGTTTGTGATTCTTTTAAAGAAAGCCTCAATGCTGCTGGAGTGGCCCAGGCCATTGCCCGTGGCATCGGCGCTGCCGATGCCACGGCGCGCTGCACGCTTATGCCATTTTCAGATGGCGGCGAGGGCGCCATTGGGGTATTAGAGCAAGCAATCGCCGCGGGCACGCTCTCTGGTGGCCACCGTGTGACTTGCCCCACAAAAGATGCACTCGGACGCCCGATTACTGCGGCGTATTTTCGATTCACGGACCGCCCCGCGGCCTGGATTGAACTTTCGGCGGCCAGCGGCATTCATCTCATTGAACCTCAGGCCCGAAATCCAAAAATAACCTCAACTTATGGCACAGGCTTGCTCATAAGGCATGCCATCGAGCATGGCGCCCAGGAGATTATTCTAGGCATAGGCGGCAGCGCGACAAATGATGCCGGGGCCGGCATCATTCAGGCTATGGGCGGCCAACTTTTAGATCAACACGGACATGAATTGCCCCATGGAGGCCTTGCCCTGTCTGAGCTCGATAAAATCAAACTCCCTGAAGGAGTCCAAAAAATAAATTGGCGTATTGCTTGTGATGTAAACAACCCCTTGCTGGGCCCTAACGGCGCCAGCTTTATTTATGGCCCTCAAAAAGGAGCCCATACCCAAGACATTGATCAGCTGGAACGGGCCTTGACTCATTTTGCGCAAAAAGTTGAGGACACCACCGGGGTACACATAGGGTCCATCCCTGGCGGAGGCGCTGCTGGCGGTACGGCTGCAGGTTTACACGGACTTTTAAAGGCGGAACTTATCTCTGGCTTTGAACTGCTTGGGACTATGACCAATCTGAATGACAAGATAAAAGCTTGCGATTATGTCTTTACCGCCGAAGGGCGGATTGACCATCAATCACTACAAGGTAAAGTGCCCATCTCTGTGGCCAAACTGGGCAAAAAGCATCACAAGCCCGTCATTGGCATCGCCGGATCCATACAGCCCCCCTATAATACCTATAAAGAATTAGGACTCACCAGTGTGTTTAGCATCCAAAATGGACCCATGACTCTAGCCGAATCCCAGCATCAGGTCGCTCAACTCATAGAGGAAACGGCCTACAGAGTGTGGTCTTTGATTAAAACCACTGAGCGATGATTTGGACCCTAATTTTATTGACCCTGACCGTATTGTGGATTATTTTGGGTACAACAAAGTTTAAGCTTCATCCATTTTTTGTCCTCCTTTGGGCCGCCATAGGGCTGGGGCTTTTGGCACAAATTCCTGGCAAAGATCTTATTCCTCTTATTGCAAAGGGATTTGGCAAAACTTTTGAGAATATTGGCCTGCTCATTGTTTTTGGAACACTCATCGGTGTATCCCTAGAACAATCAGGGGCCACACAATCTATAGCCCGTAGTTTGTTAAAAATACTCAGCAGATTACCTGTACCTTATGCGGTCAGTGCTATTGGTTATATTGTGGCCATTCCTGTATTCTGCGATTCGGCTTTT